>CAZVXG010000038.1:0-8030 GCA_964631635.1 uncultured bacterium
CGGAGATTCCCCGCCTCGGCACGTTGAGGATTCGCAAGAGGGCTTCCTCGTCGCGCCCGTTTGCAATGACGCGCAGATAGGCCAAAAGATCCTTGATTTCGCTCCGCTCGGAAAACTCGAGACCGCCGAATACCTCATAGGGGATGCCCCGAACCCAGCGCCCATCTTTTTGCCAGGAGGCTTGCATCAGGGCTAATTCAAACTGGCGCGACAGCGCGTTGGATCGATAGAGGATGGCCATGTCGCGCCACCTCAGCCCAGATTCCTCTTTCAAGCGAAAGAGCCGCGCTACAACCGCCGCCGCTTCCTCGATGTCGGTTGGGGCATTGAATATTTCGATCGGCGATCCTCCTTTGTCCATGCTCCAAAGTTTTTTGGGATGCCGGGTCTTGTTATTTGCAATCACCGCGTTCGCCGCATCGAGGATCGCGGTTGTCGAGCGATAATTTTGTTCCAATTTGATAGTGCGGTCCGCTTTGAAGCGAAGGATATGATTCACTTCCGCTCCCCGCCAGCCATAGATCGATTGATCGTCATCGCCGACCACGCAGAGATTTTCATATTTGGCTGAGAGTAATTCAGCCAGACGGAACTGGGCCGGATTGGTGTCCTGATACTCATCGATCATCAGAAAGCGGTATCGCTCCTGATAGCGGGCGAGTACATCCGGATGCTCTTCGAAGAGGCGGATGGCCAGCTGGATCATGTTGTCAAAGCTGACCGCATTGTGCGCCCGCAGCGTCGATTGGAGGCGCACATAGAGATCTTTGGAGAATTGGTCGTGCCAGGTGTGTCCTTCGGCGCTCACTGCCCGGTTTGCCGCTTCGCTCAAAGCGGCGCGGGTTGGAGCAAGCGATGGAAGAGCCCCTTCGACCCCCAGCATCTCTTTTGCGAGATGGTTAATGATCCGTTCGAGATCCCGCTCGTCGTAAAGGCTGAAATCGGTCGTATAGCCCAGCAGCGCGATTTCCTTCCGCAACAGCTGCATGCAAAAGCTATGGAAGGTCGAGAGGGTGACTTGTTTGGCGCTTGCAGACCCGATGAGCGATTGCACCCGCTCGCGCATTTCGGCGGCGGCTTTATTCGTGAAGGTAAGCCCTAGGATCGCCGAAGGGGGGACTCCTCGCTGCCTGATCAAATAGGCGATCCGATGAACGATGACGCCTGTTTTGCCACTGCCGGCGCCAGCGAGAATGAGAAGGCGCCCTTCAGTGGTACGGACCGCCTCTTCTTGCGCCGGATTCAACATGATAGCAATCGGTGCAGTTCGCTTTGGATTTCGGCGAGAGTCGCTTCCAGGGCCCGCTTTCTGGGGGAAATGTTGATCTCTATGCCAGAGGGGAGGCGGGATCGGCTGAGTCGGAATGCTTCTCGCACTAAACGCTTGAAACGGTTCCTTTCGGGCGCGGATCCATAGTGGGCAGAGGCAGTGATCCCTAGGCGGAGCCCGGAAGCTCTGTAGCTTTTAGAAAGATCGATACAGATTCTCGTTCCGACTAGCCGCTTCCCTTCTCTAGAGACCCGCTTGAATTCATACCGTTTGAGGAGCCGGTCCCTTTTCCGAAAGATCAGGCGGAAAGAACCTTGCGTCCCGCTCTGCGGCGACGATTGATTACCTTGCGGCCATTGGTTGTTTTCATGCGAGCGCGGAAGCCGAACTTGCGTTTGCGGCGGATTTTCGAGGCTTGATAAGTCCGTTTCATGTTGTTTCATCCAAATAAAAAGTGGTTTTTGTGGTTTAAGAATAATGGATCGCTCCATAATCCTCAAGAGGCTCTTGAAAGCAAATGGGGTCATGGGGTATAACTTTAGACTTTCGTAAGAGGTAACAAAGATGAAAGTCGGAGCTTCCGTCAAGGCAGACCCTTCCAAAGGCGACAAGATTGTCCGCCGCAAAGGGCGCGTCTACGTAATCAATAAGAAAGACCCTAACCGCAAGCAGCGCCAGAAAGGGCCTGCGAGAAGGAAATAGAACATGGCAAAAAAATCTTCAATCGCCAAGCAAAAGAAAAGAGAAAGGCTCGTCAAGAATAAATGGGACAAGCGGCAGGCGCTCAAAGCGATCATCCTCGATATGTCAAAACCGATTGAGGAGCGGCTTGAGGCTGTCGACACGCTCAATAGGATGCCGAAAAATTCCTCTCCTGTCCGCCTGCGCAACCGCTGTCAGCTCACAGGACGCGCCCGCGGCTTCCTTCGGAAATTCAAACTTTCCCGCCTCTGCTTCAGAGAAATGGCCAATCAGGGCCTGATCCCTGGCATCGTCAAAGCTAGCTGGTAAAGCTGATCATTTTAGGAAGTCTTGAAGGAGCTTCCACTCAGGCAGCTCCTCATGCCATACGTAAGTCGTTAAGAAAATTTTCCCTTGCCGCCATTCGGCAATGAGAGCGTCCAAGCTCATCGGCCCCATTTGCTGATGGTCAGGATCCAGGTAATACCAAAATTTATTTGCAGGTCCCTGGATCGCTGGAAGGGGAGCTGGCTCTGATGGGGCAGCAACCAAGACTTTTTTTCGAACCGGAGCAAAAAAGATCGCAAGAACCCCCAACACACCGAAGAGAAAGCCGATGAAAAACCAGCTATAGGGATTGCGCCCCCTCCTATAAGCTAGATACGCCCCAAGGCAACCTGAGAACAGCGCTGCACAAATAGTGAGGGGGGTGATGAGAGTAGGCATTTTTTTAAACCTGAGTATAGAGAAAGGTGGAAATAGTTTCCATGCCATTCAGATTTTGCTATACTGGGGCTTATGCAGCGGGGAAAGCCAATGTACGATAAACTTAAAAATATGGATGCTAGGGAAATCGAGCTTCCTGAAACAATGTTCATCAGAGACATAGAAACGCGCGTTTTTCAGGGAATCGTCCTCCAGGCGCTAGCGAAGATTTCAGGGATCGGCCTCTTGGAGGGGAACCTTTTCGACAGTCTCCTGGGACGTGAAATCGAAAGCGTGAAAGGAATCCACGTCGAACAGGACCAAAAGAAGCATTCGGTCAATATCCGCGTCGAGATCAACGTCGTCTATGGGATCTTGATCCCTGAAAAATCTGAAGAGATCCAGACGCGCCTGGTCGAAGAGATCAGCCGCTGGACCTCTCTCCATGTCGCATCCGTCCATGTGGTTTTTAAAGATCTCATCTATCCGCAAACCGATGCAACCCAAGCGGCGGCAGAAGGGACAGAAGTGGGAGAATTCGAAGAGGCCTTTTGATGCATCTGAAAAAGGCTGTGCTTTCTGCACTGCAAATTTTCACGAGCGCAGCATTTTTCCTCAGCGCGTTTTTTTTTCTCAGCCTTCCTTTCCTTCCGAAGGCTCGCTTCCAGATTGCCGATGTTCTCCTTAATTCCCCTGAGATTTGCACGACGATCGGATTTGGATTCCTCCTGGCGGCTCTCCTCCTCTTCGCCGGCTTCCATGGAGCCAGCCGCGGCCGCTTTTTACGCATCCGCATGGGGGGCGATCGCGTTTCCGTCGATCGGGAAGTGATCTACAAAACGCTCGCTGAGCGCTTTCAGCGCCAGTTCCCTGGCTTGATCGCTCTCTCGGATATCGATATCATCCGGGGCCGGCAGATCGAGATCGAAGTGCGCTTTATCCCTGTAGAAGAAGAGCTGCGCGAAGAGCTGTTTGTCGAGGTGCAATCGAGACTTCAATCGCTTCTGCAGGAGCAATTCGGCTATGACTTGCCCTTCCTGCTCATTGTGAAGTCTTCTTAACCCGAGCTGTAAACAGGTGTCACCTATTTACCCCTCTGGCTAATCATCCACTTCATCAGCGTTTCGATATCCCGCTTGGACAGGCCGTCTATCTCTTCCAGATCTTCTCTCGCAGCTTTCTTGAGTTTTTCAACACTGCCGAAATGGCGCAGAAGTTTTTTCTTTTTAACGGGGCCGATGCCGGCAATCTCATCGAGAGCGCTCGCGATCGTCCTCTGCGATCGCTTTTTCCTGTGATATTCGATTGCCTGGCGGTGAGCTTCGTCCCTGATCCTTTGCAAGAGAAACAAAAGGGGCGAGCGAGGATCTATGAGGATCGGATCTTTTCGATGCGGGACGAAAATTTTTTCCCGTGTAAGACCTTTGTCGTGGCGGGAGTCTTCCTTTGCGACAGCGATCGCATCGACCGAGGCGATCCCAAGTTCTTTGAATACATCGAGTGCGCAATTGAGCTGCCCTTTGCCGCCATCGACAATCAATAGATCGCAGAAATCGCCTTTTTCTTTTTCTCGTAAGAAATGGCGGCGGAGCACTTGCTTCATCGCCGTGTAATCGTCAGCTATTCCCTTGATCTTGAAAAGGCGGGTGCGCGACTTTTCTTTTTCACCATGCACAAAGCAGGCTAGGCTCGCGACGGGGTCGGCGCCTGAAATATTCGAAGTGTCGAAACATTCGATCCTGCGGGGAAAGCGGGTCAGTTGGAGCGATTCGGCTAAGTCGAGGAGCATTTTTTCTTTGAGGGATCGGGCATCTTGCTCGCGGACAAAGAGCGCAGCCGCGTTCCTCAAACCCATCTCGACGAGATCCCGTTTTTTCCCCTTCCGAGGCGTGAGAATCGCCACTTTTCTTTGCGCAGTCTCGGAGAGGATTTCTTCGAGCGCCTCTTGCTGGGGCAGTTCGCACGAGATGAGGATCTCAGCGGGCAAGGCAGTTTGATATTTGTAATGCTGCAGGAGGAACGATTCGAGGATCTCCTCATTATTCGAAGCGACCAGGTGGAAACTGAAATGTTCAGAGCCGATAATTTTTCCTTCTCGAAAAATCAGAAGGGAGATGAGAACTGCATCGCCTTCTCGGTGCAATCCCAGGACATCGCAGTCTTTTGCCGCCGGATTATCGACATGCTGCACCTCAGTCACATGTTCGATCTGATGGATCATCCGCAAGTAGCCGTCGGCTTTTTCAAATTCTAGCGCAGCCGACGCCTCTTCCATCCGCATCTCCAGTTCCCGCACCACCTCTTTGTCTTGGCCTTTCAGAAGGCGCATGGCGCTTTCTACATGGCTCTGGTATTCTTCTTTCGTACATTTGCCTACACAGGGAGCGATGCATCGCTTGATGTCGTAGAGGAGGCACGGCCTCGTGCGGCAGCTCAGTTCCGCATCCGAACATTGCCGAAGCGGGAAAAGGCGTGAAATCAAGTCATGCGTCTGCCTTGCCGCGAGGGCGTTCGTATAGGGGCCGAAGATCGTCCCAATATCTTTCGGAGGCTTCTCTTTGAACCGGAGCAGGCGGATCATCGGCCATTGATGCCGAGTCATGACAAGGCTGATGTAGGTCTTGTCGTCTTTGAGCAAGACATTGTACTTGGGGCGATGTCGTTTGATCAGATTGTTCTCCAGAATGAGGGCGTCCTTTTCGGTCAAAGCGACGATCGTGTCGATCGCCTCCACTTGAGCTGTGAGATAGGGGACCATTTCTCTTTGGTCGCCGCTTTCCGCGTAGTACTGCTTGAGCCTGATCCGGAGATTCTTCGCCTTTCCGATATAGAGGACCCTGTCCGATGCATCTTTCATCAGGTAGACGCCGGGTTGATCGGGGTAAAGGGCTAACGTGCGCGGATCGAAAGGCATAGCCCGGAATTATACCCGAGACTTAAATTGTTAACCAAGGAGTTGGATACCGTTAAAATTAGAGCTTTGCTGCCGCAGCTGCCCATGGTTTGAGAGAATGGGGGCAGGCTTTGGGTTCCTTCTGAACGCATTCCCGCAACGAATCGAGAGGAACCCCGCAGTCCTGAAGATGCCGCAAAATCTTTTCGATCCGTCCAGGAGGATCCCAGATGCCCGGTTCGGCCGTAACTAAAAAAGGAAGGGTATACCAGAACAATTCCGGCTTCCTCAGATCGTCCCTGCCTGTGGCTATCTTCCATAATTCAGGGCGCGAATAGAGCTGGAAGTTCCGGTCGAGCAGGGAGGCGCAGAGCGCCGGGTCTTCTTTTTTAAAGGAAAGAGCTAACTGAATCCAAAGCTCGCGGTGCGGATTGCCCGACTCGGCATAGAGATGGAGTTGGTCGTGATAGAACATGGCTAAAGGATTTGCGTTATCGATATAGCCATGGAATCGGCCGGGCAGAGGAGCAAGCGAGCAGGGGGTGCACTGGATGCGCGCCTTCGGATCACTCAACCGATCTTTGGCGCAATAGCCCAAGATGGGATCCGGCGCCATCGCAGTGTTGGGAAATATCGCTTTGAGGAGCGCGTGATAGAGGCGCAAGGGGATGACGAGTTGTTGGATGACCTTTCTTTGTTTATCGATGATCAGAAATAACGAAAAATTCAAATCATGCATGGCAAGATTGTACATATCGACTGTGCCGTTGTTTCGGCTTGCAAGAGCGTACTCTTTTTTACTCAGCAAAGGGGCGACGTCGACGACGAAGAATTGAGTTTCTTCGGGCGGCAATGCAACCAATGCTTCGGCTATCCGCGCTTGGGCTGCTTCGGAGAGATTCCTGTCTTTGAAGGCCCGCTCCAAAAGGGCGCCGCTTTCCTCATCGACTCCCCGTTCCGACTTGCGCAACTGATGGGTTTTCCCCGACCCCTGGATTCTTTCGAAAAGGAATAGTTTCGATATTTGCATCGGATCGAGATTCCCATCCATATGCGCCCTGATCGCCAGATAAGGCCAGTTGGGATCGGCGAAGAGGGGATGCTTCCATTTCCCCTTTTGAAAGGCCGAGAGTTCTTCTCGGCTGAGGGGCCGCTCCTTTAACGATTCCAGTTTTTCCAAGATCTTTGTTCGAGCAGCGCCTCGGACACGGCGCAAAAAATTAGTGGTAAATGCCGCGGCATAGGGGGATTCTACTATAGAAGGAGCGGCGATTTCCGCTGGGGTTGGAGCCGGTATAAGATTTGCTTGTCTGCGATCCCTGACCGATGCCACGCATGCGCTGACCAGATCCGGCATCCAGGCGATCGCCTGGCTCGCCGCGGCGATTGCGAATCCCGATATTTTGGTCTTCCTGAGTCTCCAGGCAGCTGCGGCAGCGATGCAGGCTCCGACGCCTATTTTCGCGCCAGGCCCCATATCCAAATAATAGTTAATTAACGATGTCATAATTCCTGCTTTTGTTATAAAATATTATATAATAATAAAGTATTTGATTACAACAAAATAATCTGGTATTTTCTGGATAAGTTCATTGAAAGCAGGGCGAGCGCATCAAATGTTGAATTCGGGGTATGTACGTACCCCTTTCCTACGTTGTTGCCTGCCTGATCAGAGAGCGTCCCCGATCAATCGTCCGGACCGGTGTTGCCATTCCATCAGTTTTTGCAGGGCTTGCATAGGGGTTACGTTATGTAAATCGAGCGACTTGAGTTCGAGAGCGATGGGATTTTCAGGAGGTGGGGAAGGCGCGAAAAGGGAGAGCTGCTCCTCCAGTTTCATTTTCTTCCGGGGAGCTTTTGCCTCGAGTTGAAGGAGCATTTCTTCGGCGCGGCGAATGACCTTGGCAGGGAGGCCGGCGAGTTTTGCGACGTGGATCCCATAGCTTTTGTCGGTGCTTCCGGGGATGATCTTGCGAAGGAAAACGATGCCGGCGGGAATCTCCTGGATGGCGGTTTGGAAGTTCTTTGCGTGGGGATGCTCGGCTTCGAGCCGCGTCAACTCCCAATAATGGGTGGCAAAGAGAGTTTTCGCTTGCCGGTTTGGGGCCGTGAGGAGAAATTCAGCCACCGACCAGGCGATCGAAATCCCGTCGTAGGTGCTCGTGCCTCGGCCGATTTCATCGAGGAGGACGAGAGAACGGGAGGTGGCGTTGTTGAGGATATTCGCGGTCTCCGACATCTCGACCATGAACGTCGATTGTCCACGGGCGAGGTCGTCGCTGGCTCCGATGCGGGAAAAGACTTGATCGATGAGGCCGATATGGGCGGACGCGGCGGGTACGTAAGAGCCCATTTGCGCGAGAATCGCGATCAGCGCAACCTGCCGGATATAGGTCGATTTGCCAGCCATATTGGGTCCCGTGATGAGCATCATCTGTTTCTCGCGGCTTAAATGCGTGTCGTTCGGGATGAAAGAAGCGG
>CAZVXG010000039.1:0-7980 GCA_964631635.1 uncultured bacterium
ATGACACAAACTTAGTCATAGTTTGGAAGGAAGTGTAAGGAGCGGCGTTATTGCATAATAGCTGCGGATAAGGTTCTTCTTACCTTCTGCTCAGCGAGTCTATAAATTTTTTGTTTACCACAACAAAAACTTAAGGCTCGACATGACTTCCAAGACGCGCGATAAAACAACCTCTTTATGCTGCTTTTTAGCAGAAAAATGGACAAAGTGCAGTTTTAGCTATATAGTGAGTGGATCATGATGCTTATCGAAAAAATCAATCTTGGGATCAAAGAGGCGATACGTTGTCAAGACCAGATAAGACTCAACACCCTTCGCATGCTGAAATCAAAGATATTAGCCATGGATGCTCGAGCCAACCTCCCTGATTCAGAAGTGTTAAAACTGTTCAAAACTTACTTTGGCAACCTACTGGAAGCCCGGGATCAGGCTGTTAGCCGCCCCGAGATCGTGGAGCAATTAGAAAAAGAACTAAAGATCGTTCAGGAATTTTTACCTAAAGCGCTTTCTCCAGAAGAAACCAAAAAAATCGTGGTCCAGGCAATCGCCGATTCCGGAGCCAAGACAAAAAAAGATTTAGGATTAGTGATGAAGAGGGTCATGCAACTCAACAGCGCAGTTGATGGGAAGTTAGCCAAAGATTTAGCTGACCAATTGCTGCTTGACTCTACCCAAACTTAGGCATGGAGCCATTAGATCTCTCATTCTATAAAAATCCAGACGTTCTCGAAATCGCTAAAAATCTGCTTGGGAAAAGCCTCTTCACGAACATCAACGGAATCGTCACGGGCGGAATCATCATCGAAGCAGAAGCATATGCCGGAATCTGCGACCGGGCTTCTCACGTCTACGGTGGCCGGCGGACCAGGCGCACCGAAGCCATGTATGGCCCAGGCGGCATTGCCTACGTCTATCTCTGCTATGGGATCCACCATCTCATCAATGCCGTTACCAACGTCGAAGGCGTCGCGCAAGCGGTCCTCATCCGCGCGCTCCATCCGACCCACGGCATCGAGACGATGCTCCGGCGCCGCGGCAAGAAGAAATTGGATAAAACGCTCACTTCAGGTCCGGGAGCTCTCACGAGCGCGCTCGGGATCGATCTATCTCATTACGGCATCCCGCTCGACAGTGCCGAGCTTTGGATCGCCGACCTAGGAGTGAAGGTTGAAAACATCGAGATAACGCCCCGAATCGGCGTCGACTACGCAGGAGAAGATGCCCTCCTCCCCTATCGGTTTGCCGCTCATCTCAAAAAATCAAAGGGAAGCGCTTGGTATGCCGACTGTTTCAATTGAAGGAAAGACCTGTTTTCATCAGGATATTAGGAGAAGTTTTTCTCGCCGGCTCCAAAGCACCGCTTTTTTTCGATCATGGCGTTGCTTCTCGTGTTCGATCAACCATTGCTTGCGCGCAATCCCGCCGCCGTAGCCGCCGAGCGATCCCCCTGTGTTGATGACTCGATGGCAGGGGATGATCAGCGCAAGCTGATTGGCTCCATTGGCCTGGGCCACTGCGCGGTAGGCTGTCGGCCTGCTGATCGCGGCTGCAATCCCTGCATAGGAACGGGTTTCGCTGTAGGGGATTCTTTGCAGTTCTTCCCACACCTTTGTTTGAAACAGGGATCCCGACATACAGACCGGCGTTTTAAATTCCTTGAGCTGGCTGGTAAAATATTGGTTCAATTCCCGCTCGATCGAATCGATCGGCCCTGTCCGTCCGGGAATGATCGCCCATTTTTTCTTCAGGCGGTCCATCTCTTTCTCCAGGCTTCGCCGGTCGACAAATTCCAAAAAATAGAGCGCCTTTTCATCCGCCATGGCCATCATGGATCCAAGCGGGGTATCGAGCCAATCTGCATAAAGAACCTGAGCATTTCTCGATTTTGCAGGAGCTGCGCCCATGATCTTCGAAAATGCGTCTCTAAATCCGCTGCCCGATTCATAGCCTGCAAAGAATTGTGCTTCGATCGCGGCATCAATATAGCTCATACTTGTTCTCCCTGGCAGGATCGTATTTGAAAATCTGTCCATCGATTTCAATCGTCCGATACACCCACTCTTCATTGTTCTCCCGAAGAAGCCGGTCGCATCCCATAATGAATCCTTTCAGAAACCCATAGCGGTGCATCGCGAGCTGCATGTAGCAGGAAGAACTCGGGCGATAGTGGCTGCGCGGACCGTCGACGGGAGAGATCACTTGCTGATGGAAGCGGATGACCTGATCGGCTATGCGCGTCGCAATGGAAAGCTTTGGCGTCGCTTCCCGTTGGGACGGAACTTTGAGGTCCGAGTCCATTCCCCAAGGTTCGAAATAGCCAGGGTGGGCCAAGAGGGAAAAAGGGAGATAAAGGAGGATCAGGAATTTCAAAAGGAATGCTCCAGCATCAGGACAGGGAACAATTTATATTCATTGAGCGTGGCGCCCGCATTCCGCTCGTACAGCCGTTCGTTGTAGTATTTCGCCTCTTCGCCTGCTCCATAAATCCCTCCGAAATACCAACCTGTCTCGAAGCCCACGGTGACGATGCCGCCGGCAGTATGGCCGTGATGGAAGAATTCATAGGCGGCTGCAATGAAAAGGCCGTTGAGAAAGAAGGCGGTCAGAGCTGATTTGGTCTGGCCGATATAGAGATAGCCAGCTCCCGGGAGAAGGGCGTTGAGGACTTGGGCTCCAGGAACCGATTTTTTGCCAGAATAATAACAGTTCAAAAGATCGCTGAGATAAGAGGGGCCGTTGAAGCCGCAAGCGAACTGGTCGATTGCATCGAGATTCCCTTCGCGGATAGCGCGGGAAAGCTTGATCTTCTCCGCTGTTTCGGGAAAAGACTTTTGCATCAATTCGAAAATCCGCTCCTGTTTTTCAGGATTGTCCATTTCTATATAGCATTCATAGAGGATCAAGAGCAGGTCGCGGTAGGCGGGAAAAGTTTTATCCACGCTGCTCAAGCCGCTTTTTTCGAACGCTTCGATGGCCTCGTCGTATTTTTTCCCGAGGAAGTAACAGAAAAGGATGTCGTATTGGACCTCGAGCTTGCGCGCATTTGCAGCAGATGGGAGAAGGATCTCGGCGCGCTTGAAGGTGGAGATGGCTCGATAAAGGTCGAGCTGCTCCGCAAAAGCGCGGCCGATCGAGATCTCCCGTCCCCAATCGGAGGATCTCTCTTCCAGGTCAAGAGGGGGGAAGGCGCTATGCAGGGCTTGCAAATGCTGGTCTTGCAGCGGATAGCAAACGCGGAGATCGATCCGGTCGGGAACGCGGTAGCAGCCTGCCGCTAAAAGCAGAAAAAGAAGGAGTTTATTCGTCATCGATAGTTTTGATGAGTTCCAGGCTTTCCTCATAGTTGTGCTCGAGGAAAGGAGTTGAGGCTTGGTCGCGGAAGAACTCCTCCTGTTCCGAAGTCACTCGGCGCATATCGTCTATCGAATTGAGGATATAGGGGCGGAGAAAAATGACGATATTCTGATTCGAGATCGTATCGTTGGCTTGGGAAAAGGCGGCGCCGATCAGGGGAAGTCCGCCAAGGCAGGGAATCCCCGCTTTTTGCTTCGTATTCGAATTGTTGACAAAGCCGCTCAAAATAAGGAAATTCCGGTCCGGAACATGGACGGTCGTCTGCATCGTGGTCTTGCTGGTGACGATGCCATTCGCAGTCTGGGCGTTGAAATTGAGCTGGCTCTGATTGATGTCGGTGGCGGTCTGCTCCCGATCCAGGTTGATGTCTAAAGTGACGATATCGGAATTCCCGAGGACAGGGGTAATGGTCAGATTCAGCCCGATATCCCGATATTCGAGGTTCGATGTTTGGATAGTGGAGCCGGATTGGGTGTTGTTGACGAACGATCCGGTGAAGGGGATGTTGGATCCTGAGAAGAGCGTTGAAGTGCGGCCGTCCTGGGCGAGGATCTTGGGTGTGTTGAGGATCGTGGTCTGCGTATCGTTTTGCAGGGCTGAAAGGAGCGATCCGAGGGTCAAAAAGGTTTGTCCTTTATGTTTGATCACTTCTCCGATGACCCCGAGGTCGAAGCCGGCGTTCGCTGGAATGTGCCCAATAGGAGTAGGAGGCGCGGGAGGAATCAGTTTCCCTAAATTGGTCACGAAGGTGTCGGGAAATGGAGTCTGAGCGTTGACTGGAGGGCTCGTGTTGTAGGAACCGACGCCGAATTTATTCTTGAATTTGTAGTTGCCCCCCCACTCGAGGCCGAAGTTGAGGGCGTTGGTCAAGCTGGTTTCGATCACCAGGATCTCGATGAATACTTGCTTCAAGGGGATGTCGAGGTTTTTGATCAGCTCTTTCAAACGGGTGAGGGTTTCCTGGTCTCCGGAGCAGAGGAGGGAATTGGTGATATCGAGCCATTGGATCGAGTTGATCGAGTTGAGAAGGTTTTGATTGATCGGAGCGTTGCTGGCCATCAGGTCTTTGGCGATCTGCCGAAGCGCCCCCTGGATCTCGTCTCCTTTATGGAACTGGAGCTTGTAGACGAGGAAGCTGGTGTTATCGACGGCATGGATCGAAGGTTCGAGTGGCCCCGCCGGTTTTCCTCCTCCGGGAAGATTCGAGGGGATGTCGAATTCTTTCAGGAGCTGTTTAATCTGGTCGAGAGATTTGGGCGTCCCTGTAAAGATCAGCGACTGGGTCTTTTCCACCCATCGCATCGAAATGATCGCATTGAACAGGTCGGGATCGGAGAGGCCGCTGAGCTTGAGGTTCTCTGCGAAGTCTTGCATGAGCTGTTCGAGCTGAGGGCCCGGGATCGATTGGGGCTTGTAAAGAACAAAGTTCGTGGAGGTGGGAGGCGCCGGTTGTTCGACGGATGGATTCGGAGCGGCAAGCGATGCGACATCGAACGTGACGACGAGGGCTTCTACTTTCTGGAGAGCTTCTTCAGTTCCGGTAAAGAGAAGCGAATTGGTTTCTTTCACATATTTGATCGTGCCGATGGCCGAGATGAACTCTTTGTCTGCCTGACCTGACTTTTTAAGATCGGCCTCCATCGACTTGATGGAAGCGGTAATTTGAGGACCTCCAGCGTTCTTGAGTTTATAAAGTAGAAAGGTGGTTTTGCCGATATGCTGGATGGGAGTGTGGGTCTGAGGAGGGATGTCGATGTCCTTGAGAAGAGATCGGATCTTTTGAAGCGTTTCCGAGCTTCCGGTAAAGATCAGGGAGTTGGTCGTAGCGACGTATTTGGCCGATTTGATGGTTCTGAGAAGACTGGGATCGGCGAGATTGGCGCTCTTCAGGTTCGCAGCTATGTCTTGCAGAGACTGTCCAATTTCGTCCGCTGTCCGATGCTGCGGCTTATACATGTAGAAATCGCTGCTGATGGGTTCGGTCGGGACGCTGGGGCGATCATATTCGGCGATCAGCTTTTTCACCTCTTCGACAGCAGCTGGATCTCCTGTAAGCAAAAGAGAATTAGTCTCTTTTACATAGCGGATGTTCTCGATCACGTTCGGAATCGCGCTGTCCTTCATCCCTGTCTCTTTGAATTTTTTTGCCAGCTTATCGAGATCGTTCTCGATGGTATCGATGGCGGCGGCTTGCAGCTTATAGAGGTAGTAGCCGGTTTTCGCTTCAGGGACGTCGAAGGTTTTGAGAAGTTCTTTGATCTGGGACAAGATGGATTCCGTACCGCTGAACATGAAGGCTTGAGAATCGGGGATCCATTTCCTGGATCGGATCGCATCGATCAGATGCCCTTCGCTTTTTCGATCCAGGCTGCTGGCTAATTGATTGAAATAGGTTTCGGTTTTTTCCTTCGTGGCGAATTTAGGGGTATATAGGAAAAATGTTTTCCCGGTCAGTGTTTCGCTGGCGGGAAGATCGAGGGTTGCAAGCAGCGCTTCGAGGCGTTTGATCGAAGCGTCGTCGCCTGTGAAAAGAAAAGAATTGGTCGCCTTGATGAATTTCATGCTCTCGAGCGTGCGGAGGAAGGCTGGATCGGCAAAGGTATCCGATTTGAGATCCGCCGTCACCTCTTTGATCGAATTGGCGAGCTGGTCCCCTTTCTGATGGAGCGGCTTATATATGTAGAACTGGTTGCTGACGGGCATCGCGACAATTCCAGAGTCGAACAGAGGGGCCAGCTCTTTCAAACGCTTGAGGGCGGACTCGGGTCCTGCGAAGAGGATCGAATTCGTTTCAGAAAGATATTTCATCTCATCGATCGATTGGACGACTCCTTCGTCGTCTACGTTCGATTTATTCAGGTTCTTCGCGAAATTTTGGAGCGATGTTTGGAGATCCTGAAAGGAGGCGTGCTGGAGCTTGTAGAGAAAGAAATTATTTTTTTCTACAACGGCTGGGGAGGTGGGCTTTTTCCCGGTAGGAGCATCGATCGTCGCCAAAAGGTCTTTGATTTGCGCGAACTGGTTTTCATCGCCTGTAAAGACCAGCGTATTCGTCGCATGGTTGATTTTGACGGAAAGGAGCATCTCGGTGAACGATGCGTCTGCGCCTTTGGATCCCTGGAGATTGCCGGCCATTTCGCGGAGAGCCTGCTCGATTTCGGACGCGCTTCTAGTCTGCGGCTTGTAGACGAAAAAAGAGCGTTTGACGACCCCTTCCTTTACAGGAATGTCCAAGGAAACGAGAAACTCTTTCAATTTGGCGAGCGCATCTTTCGATCCGACGAACAGGATCGAATTCGTTTCACGGACAACGCGCGCGGAATCGATGGCATCGATCAGGTCCCTTTCAGGGATGCCGGTTTTTGTCAGGTTGGCCGAGATGTCCATTAGGCCTTTGAGGATCTCGTCGTTGGGGCGGTTCATCGCCTTATAGACAAAAATATTCTCCCCTTTGATCTTCCTCTGGGCGAGCAAATCTGGCTTGGGAGGGACGTCGAGGCTTTTCAAGGCGGCGAGGGCTTTATTCACAAGATCGGGAGTCGAGACGATGTAAATCGAATTCGCGAGCGGCTGGGAGACGAGAGTAAATGGGCTTCCCTGGGCCAAAGGGGTCATGATCTGGCTGGCGAGCTCCACGAGAGAGTCTGGGCTGTTGTGAAGAGGTTCGTAGGTTTGCATTTCCAGGGGATTGCTGGGAGAATCGACGATTTCGATGAGCGCGGCGACTTTGTCGACGTTGACCGTGACGTCCGTGAGGATCAATTGGCGCGTCTCGGGGGATGTTTCGAGGATAGCTGTTCCCGAAATCATCGGACGGACGATGGCTGCGATCGAGTCGGGTTTCAAATAGACGGTGCGGAAGACGCGGGTCACGATCGGAGCGTTTTTCCCTTCGCCGGATTTCGTCACGAGCGTAGCGATCTGTTTCACATCGGCCGATTTATGGATGACGAGATTGCTATCTTGCTCGAGCAGTTCGAGGCCGTGGATGCGCAGCGTTTGAAGCAAGGTCGCCATGACATTTTGCTGTGTGATGGGCGCATCGGATACGACCGTTACGGTGAAGTCGAGATCCGCTTCGTTGAACAGGAAGTTGGTATTGCAGATTTTGCTCGCAAACCTGATGTATTCGATGATCGGAACGGTATTGTAATTGATCGTGTAACTTTCCTGTGGAGAAGCCGGTGGAGGAGTTTTTGAAGGGGTTGGCCGGGAAAATAGGGCAAGCGGCTCTCCGCTTGCCACCTCTTCCGAGAGTAAGCAGGAGGAGAAAAAGAGGGAAAAGGCGAGACACCAAGCCTTGAAAAAGTTCATAAAAAAAATCAGCGCGCCGCATACCGAATCGTAAGATACCGCGTATATTTATGCAACCCGGCATCAGGATCGGGGTGATTAAAAAAAAAGCTGGGGGGTACAATTCGTGATGCCCGATTGTGTCTTGCCCCATCAAGCCCCAGATGAACCCAAGCCTTAAGGCCTGGGATTTTGGCGGTTGGGGCCGAGCTTCGAACTCGGACCCATCTTGCTTTTGAACAAACCCGGCCCTCTGTCGAAGACTTGTGAGGCAGACTGGGTCTCCTCGAAGAGGATAAATTATGTAGTTCTGGAATAAAAAGAAAGAAAACT
>CAZVXG010000040.1:0-7855 GCA_964631635.1 uncultured bacterium
CGCTCCATCTGATCTTGAACGGAGGACCCGAGAAACCGATCAAGAAATTCGCCTCCCTGCGCTGGGTTGGCCTGGAGCCCCTCTTCGCCTCGGCTGTTAGAATGGGCAACAGTGAAATACGGGAGGCGCTGCTCCCCCTCATGAACGCCTCGCTTTGCCGCGCATGCGCCGGCTCGCGGCTCAATGCCCTGGCGCGCAACGTCAAAATTCAAAAATTAACCATCGCCGGTTTCTGCGGACTCGAACTCAACAAAGCCTATGAATTCATCAAAAGCCTCTCCTTGACTAGGTTGCCGTTCCTGCAAGAGACCCACGCGCGAATTTGCAAGTACCTTGAATTCCTCCTCTCGATCGGACTTGGCTATCTCTCTCTTGGCCGCTCGGCGCCCACTTTAAGCGGCGGCGAATTGCAGCGGATCCGGCTCGCGCGCCAGCTCGGCTCGGGACTCACTTCCTGTCTTTATATTCTCGACGAACCGACGATCGGCCTCCATCCCTACAACAATGAACTCCTCAACCGCGCTTTGAAGGATCTTTGCCAGCTCGGCAATACCCTCATCCTCGTCGAACACGACCCGATGACGATCCGGATCGCCGATGCGATCTTCGATTTCGGTCCCAAAGCGGGCAGCGGAGGCGGCAGGATCTGCGCCAGCGGCACCTATGCCCAAATCTTGCAAAACCCTCAATCCCTCACTGGAGCCTATCTGAGCGGAAGGAAGAAAATTCCCATTCCAGCTAAAAGGCGCCCCTGCCAGCCAGACATCCAAATCAAACACGCGACGCTCCATAACTTGAAAGATGTTTCGGTCGCTATCCCTCGAGCGGCGATCACTTGCCTGACAGGAGTTTCCGGTTCAGGAAAATCGACCCTGATGCGCTATCTTCTCAAACCGGCGGCGGAAAAAGCGGTCAATGCCTCAAAACTATCAGAGGAAATCGAATACGCCGGCGCAAAATTCTACGGATTATCGGAATTCGAACGGGTCATTACCATCGATCAAAGCCCGATCGGACAAACCGCTCGCGCCGATGTCGGCACCTACACGGAAATCATGCCATTCATCCGCGGCTATTTCGCCCAACTTCCCTTGGCCAAAGCAAAAGGGCTCCAGCCCCGCCACTTCAGTCCAAACCACATGCGCGGCATGTGCCGCACTTGCTGGGGACTTGGCTACAAGAAGGTGGACCTCCAATTTCTTCCTGCGGTCAGAGTCGTGTGCGAATCGTGCCTTGGGTTTCGCCTCAATCCCATCTCCCTCGAAGTGCGCTATAAAGGTAAGAACCTCGGCGAAATCCTAACCCTTACCGTCGAAGAAGCGATGCAGTGGTTTTCCGAGATCCCGAAGATCTTTAAAAAGCTCCAGACCCTCGAATCGGTCGGTCTCTCCTATCTCCAGCTCGGCCAGGAGGTCGCCTCCCTATCCGGCGGGGAAGCACAGCGGCTCCGCCTGTCGCGCGAGCTTGCGAAACGAGAATCGGGCAAGACCCTCTATCTCATCGACGAACCGACGGTCGGACTCCATTTCGAGGACATCGCGCATCTCCTCCCTATTTTTCATCGACTTGCCGACAAGAAGAACACACTCGTCATCATTGAGCACAATCTCGATCTGATCGCCAATGCCGACTATCTGATCGACCTTGGCCCTGATGCGGGAGATCAAGGAGGGCGCATCCTGGCTCAAGGAACGCCCGAAGAGGTGGCTCGAGTAGCTGCATCCCGCACAGCCAAGTACTTGAAAGAAAGGCTTTCCCAGTGATACATCTCAAAAAAGGAGTCTCTCAAATGGCCCAACCCATCGTGTCGAAGAAAAAAGCTCAAGTGCTCAGCACAGCCCTCTTTCTGATCAGCTTGGCCGTATTGATCGTTACCGAAGGCTGGTGGCCCGGAATCATGCTCGCGATCGGCCTTGCGCTCGCCTTGCGCCAGTACCTTTTAGGACGCACCTACGACATGTGCATCACCCTGCTCGTCTTCGTCGGCACCTTCGTTACGGTGCAATTCGACATCACCTGGCGCGTCTTCCTGCCGATCCTCTTTACGATCGGAGCGCTCTATATCCTGGGCCGCGAGTTCCTGACCCCAGACGAGCCGACTGAGGAAGAAAAGGAGGAAGACGCTCAACATGAAATCGAGGAAAGGAAGAAGTAGGAGCATAACGAAAACTCCAAGCCAATGATCAAGTCCATGTAAATTTTTTTGAACTTTTTCTTTAATGCTCGTACATGTCCTTCGTCTTTAAAGCGGAGTTAGGTGTATGAAAAAGGAAAATAAGAGAGCGGACAGGAAAAATTGGCTTACTAGAACCTTCGCTCTGATTTTTGTTATCTCATTCATAAATAGTTAATCAATGTTGTTTTGCCAAATATTTTTTTAGATTTTTTAATTGAACGAAATGTTTTCAGTTTTGTATAATTAAATCGTCGTAAAGGAGATATTTAAAATGAGCGCTATTACAAGATCAGGATACGTGGGAGCGAATGCCCACCAGTACGTGGGAGAGAATGCGCACCAGAAGATTGCTATTGGACTTAGAATCTTAAGCAAGGCCGACCCCAGCCTCTTGACGCAAGAAAACTTCACTGCGCTAATCGCAAGTGAAGAGAAGAATCCGGATGTTGGTTTTGGACTTGAAGCCTTAAGCAAGGCCGACCCCAAACTCTTGACGCAAGCAAACTTCGATGCGCTGATCGCAAGTGGAAAGAAGGATGTTAGTTTTGGACTTATGATCTTAAGCAATGCCGACCCCAGCCTCTTGACGCAAGAAAACTTCGATGCGCTGATCGAAAATGAAGAGAAGAATCCGGATGTTGGTTTTGGACTTGAAGTTTTAAGCAAGGCCGACCCCAGCCTCTTGACGCAAGCAAACTTCGATGCGCTGATCGAAAGTGGAAAGAAGGATGTTAATTTTGGACTTATGATCTTAAGCAATGCCGACCCCAGACTCTTGACGCAAGCAAACTTCGATGCGCTGATCGCAAGCGAAGCGGCTGCCGTTGTGCCGGCACTTGGCTCTTTACACGAGGACAATCTCGTGACGCAAGCAAACTTCGATACGCTGATCAAAAGCGACACAGATGCCGTTGCCGCTGCTTGGGCACTTAGAGTCGTAAACAAGGACTGCCCCAGCTTCGTCTTGAGCCCGGAGGACCGCGATGCGCTTATTTTCGAAAGCAAAAATGAAAGAATGATCGATTTCAAAAGAAGAAATGATTCGTTGAATTTCCACAGAATAAGAAGCAACCTTTGAATTTTTCTTGCTCATGTATCCCCCCATCGTTTTGTGGATACATGGTCAAGTATATTTTAATCGCTATCAAGATTTTTAGAGAAAAGCCCCTGGGGTTTACTTGGAATGCCATATCTATCTCGATCCTCTTACCTATGTTCCTGCTAGGCTAGCAACCTGACCATTCTCTTTTCTTAGGAGGCGGAATTGTTCTCTACAATATTTTTTTCTTTACAAAAATTCCAGGAAAAAATAAAGTACTAAGCATGAAATTATTATCCAGTTTTTATTTAATTAACATTCCTGTATAATTCATGGATAATCAATGTAATTTATTATGATAGTAACTAAAAACAGTTCTAGATCTTGGAATAGCGCTCCCCCAGCTTCCTCTGAAGCGCAGCCAGGAGAAATCCGCTCCAGCGATGCCAAGCTTTACAGCGTTTGGAAAAAGGAAAAAATATTCCGTGAAAATTCACTAGACATGACGGCGCGCGGTAGAACAGATGCGAACTTGAAGATCCTGATCGAGAAAGTCTCCTACCTCAGCATTCTGAAAGCGATGCACGCCTCCAGCGGCATCAAAGAAGCGCAGATCTCTCCCAAACTCCTCCGGATTGTCGATGCATACCCAGGCCTTAAGGGCCGGGTTTCCTCGTTAGAGGATGAAGCATCCAGAAAATCAGATGGCCAGCCTCTGTCTATCTGGAAATTATTTACTGCCCACTACGGAGAAAAAATGGGGTTGTGGGGACAGATCAAAGTAGGGGGAACCTATCTCTTCCTTTGGAAATGGACTTCCATCTTCCCGAAAACAGTGGATGGCTACCTGAAAAACCTGCTTAGCGAATTGCGCGTGCATCTAAAAGAGAACGGAGAAAAAAGGGAAAAATTCATCGACGGGATCATCGAGGAGATCGATCATTTTCTCGAGATCTACAATAGCGCCGCGGAAACCTATGCACATGACCCCGCTGGAAAAGGAGATTTAACTCTCTACAGAAAGGCTGCGATCGACCTGAATTTGCCTGCGAAAGAATTGAGCCGCTCGATCATCGACAATTTTTCTCCGAAGATCTCTTTCAGGGTTGCTGAAAACTGGTTGAACAGCAAGATCCGCAACGTACTCAAGAACGCGATTCTACCCGATCTTTTCCGCAATCTATCCATTACTGGACAGGAAGACGCGCAGCGGCGCAACATCCCACTCTTCCTGGCGCTGACGAAAGCCTTGATACAGCAGATCCCCAAATTGGAGCAAAAACTGGAACAAAGATCGCCGAATCAGGACGCCTCCTTTTCTCTCTCTAGAATTAAGAACTTCGAAGGGATTGTGAAAAAACTCATGCGATCGATCGATCTGGCCGATTGCAAAACGCCGGAAGAAGTCAAAGCGAGACTTGCTCTTCTCGAAGTGAAGCAAAAAACAAGCCTCGATGGCATCATCCGAGCTGAGATCGAGGAAGGGATCCAAAAAGGGCTAGCCGCTACTTTCGATTATCTCTCAAAACAGGAGAATACTGAAGAACTCTTCGCCCTCCTATGCGAAGCTGCGAGCGCGGCTTTATTCGGCACCTCCCCGATAGACGAAGAGGAATGGAAAACAGTCGAAACGGAATATACGGGCGCGAGAATCGGGCTGAAACAATCGGTCTCGACCCTTTTCGATCGGATCGTAAAGAAAGAGATTCGCGATGCACTGCGCAGCGGATCAGATCCAAAAGCAGCAGATCACAGGGCAGGAAGGATAGGAGGGGGAATCGGAGCCTTCTTAGGATCTTCCTTGGCGGCGCTCGGAGGCTGCGCCTTAGGTTCCTCCTGCGGCGGGCCCATTGGAGCTGGAGTGGGCGGATTCGTGGGCATGGCAGCCGCCTACAGTGTGCAGAATCTAAATAAGATCGCGACGAAAAAGGAGCAGGATCTCGCTTTGGAAAATCTTGGAGCGGCTACCATCGGGGGCCTGGCTACCGGATGTGCAGCCTTTTTGCTTTCTCCTATCGCTAACCCCATTCTACTCGGCGCGACCGTTACATCAGCCGGCTTGGGATACGCGGGAACGAAGTTGCCGGAACGGGCAGCCGATGCCGGAGCGAAGAAGGTAGTGCCGGTCATCAATAACATTTTCGACAAAGCCTATGATCATCTCGTGACCAATGAGATCGTGATCGACAGCGGGCTCAAAATCCTCATGAAGCAAATCATCGCCCTCTTCCCGCCGAAAAATTAGATCGCCAACTTACCAACGGTTGTGGCGCTTGACTGGAACGGGCAATTCTTCCGATTCGGAACATTTGTAAGTATGCTCGCAAGCGGTCGGATGGCATTTTTTCCCCATGCAGGACGCCAGGATCGACGCGATCCCTAGAATTGCCAGCATCATTTTTCTCATACTTCCCTCTCGGTATATATCTTCCGCCTGTAACAATTTAATCATTTTTTATTCAACATATTTTAATTACGATTGCAGTTGCAAAGAATTGAAATTAGATGTTATCCTGTAGAAATGAAACAAAAAGCATTTTTCGTCGCGGCGACAGGGCAAAACGTCGGGAAAACAACAACCTGTCTTGGGCTGATCGCCGGCCTTAAGAAACGGTATCGATCCGTAGGCTTTCTCAAGCCTGTCGGACAGGAGCACATAGAAACGGAAACTGGCGTCCATGTCGACAAAGACGTCGTCCTCTTCAAAACTTATTTCAGCCTTACCGATCCCTATGAAGAGATGAGTCCTGTCTTGTTCCCTCAAGGATTCACGCGGGATTACCTGGATGGTAAAATCGCGCCTGAATCCCTACGCGCCAAAATCACCCGGTCGTTTGCGTCGATTACCAGGAACAATGAGATCACTGTGATCGAAGGGACCGGCCATACCGGAGTGGGATCGATCATCGACCTGAACAATGCTCAGGTGGCAGCTCTGCTCGGATGCTCGCTGCTCCTTGTAGCTCCAGGAGGATTGGGCTCCAGCTTCGACAAATTATCTTTGAATTATACCCAATGTGAAAAATATGGCGTTCGAATAGCAGGTGTGATCCTGAATCGAGTCCTCAAAGAAAAAAGGGAGATGGTTGTTGAATACATGGGAAAAGCGCTCCGAAGATGGAACATTCCTCTACTCGGCTGCATTCCTTACGATCCCTTTTTAAGCACCCCGACGATGTTCGATTTCGAGCAACTGTTCCAAACGGAATTGATCACCGGTTCTGCATTGAGACTCAGACATTTCCATCACATCCGCCTCGCCGCCTCGTCGCTCGAAATGTACCGAAGCGCTGGCCCCCCCAATCAACTCGTCATTACTCCAGCGAGCCGCGAAGATATCATCCTGGCTACTTTGACCCGCTATTGGGACGCGAAAATCGCCGATCCGGGAAAAGAGTTGGAGACGGGACTGATTCTCACAGGAAAGTCTCCTCCTAAGGAGACGATCGTCGACCAGATCCGCCGCGCCGGGATCCCGATGCTCTATGTTCCATTGAGCAGCTTCATCGCAATGAAGATGATCAATACCTATACGGCAAAGATCCGCAAGGGGGACACGCCAAAGATCGAAGAGGCGGTCAGAATCGTCGAGCAACAGATCGATTTCGATCAGCTCATCGCTGCCATTGCTTGAAATTGTTCAGTCATTTGTGTATACACAGAAAAGATATGTCCAACAGCCATGCGCTTTCTAAACATCCCAAGGAACTTTGGATCTTGTCTTTAACGGAAACTTGCGAGCGCTTCGCGTTCTGGGGGGTTGGCAACCTGCTGGTTCTTTACACGATTGAATATTATCGCTTTCCCAATGCTACATCCACCCAAATTTACGGTATTTTCACAGGAGTCGCCGCGTTTTTGCCTCTCTTGGGAGGTTGGATCGCAGACCGTTGGAACTATCAATCCCCGATGCTGCTCGGAGCTCTCGTAAATGCCCTTGGCTGTTTCCTCATCGCAGTGGGTATCCCCTCTCTCTTTTACGTTGCGCTTTTCCTGATGGCTTGCGGATACGGCATATTCACGCCGAGCATCGTGACCGTTCTCGGCTATACCTATCGGAATCATCTCCATCTCAGGGAAGCTGGTTTTTCGATCTACTATGCTTCGATCAACGTCGGCGTTTTCCTCGCCATGGCCTCATTGGGAACCATCGCAAAGCTCGTGAGCTGGAATACAGCGTTTACCGTAGCGGGATGCGTCCAACTGGTTGGATTGATCCCCCTGCTCTGGTATCTATACCATCACAAAGAAACCTACCATGGGCTGAAAGCGTTCCAGATAGCGACGCGCACTAAAAAAACAGCGCTCGACAAGATAGCTAAACAGAGGCTCTGGGTCATTGGAGCCTTCTACCTCGCCTCTATTCTTTTTTGGATCGCCTATATCCAGGGATTCTCTTCGATCGAGATCTTTACCCATGATTTCATGAATAGACAGGTCGGCAACTGGGAAATTCCAGAAGGGGTCTTCCTGTCGAGCGAGGGTTTTTTCCTGCTCCTCTTGGCTCCCATCCTCTCAGTTCTCTATGCGTGGCTCCAGAAAAGAAAGCGGAATCCCTCTCCTTGCGTCAAGTCGGGCTACAGCCTGCTTTTTATGGCCGCTTGCTTCCTCGTCATGATGATCGCATCGCTCCAAATTCC
>CAZVXG010000041.1:0-7791 GCA_964631635.1 uncultured bacterium
CCGAGCATATCTATAACAACGTCAGGCAGATAGAAGGAGCCATCAACCGCCTCTCGGCCCATTCCCGTATGGCGGCGTCGAATCTCAATGAGGAAGTGGTCGAGAAGATCCTCAGCGAAATGTTCCAAAACAATGCGCCGAACAAGAGGATTTCAGTCGAAAATATCCTGAAAAGCGTCGCGGCCGTTTTCGAAGTGCGCATCTCGGAACTCAAGGGAGAATCCCGGCACAAGGAGATCGCCATCGCCCGTCAGGTAGCGATGTACCTGGCGAAGGAAATGATCGACGATTCCCTCATGAAAATCGCAGCATCTTTCGGCGGGAAAACCCATTCGACGCTGCTGCACGCCTGGAAGAAAGTATCCGATCAGATTCGAATCAATGAAACGCTCCGTCAGCAAGTACAAATGGTTCGCCGGAATATTGAAACTTAAGTATAAGATTTTATTTGAGTTGCGGAAATTATCGACCTTCTTTCATAATGGATCTTCCTTAAAAGGAGGTTAACATGAAAAAGACAATCACAACTGTAATTCTCACAGCAGCTTCTGCTCTCGCTTTCGCGAACGAGCCGATGGTCGCTAAGACGCTTTCCGATCTTTCCCTGGAAACAAGAGCAGGGCGCGTCGAAACCGTCGTTTCCAAACCCGGCTACACCTATCTCCGCATGGCGATGGCTGATTCCGCTCCGACGAATGCATTCCAGATCGTTCCAGGTCTCGGCATCGGATATCGTCTGATGAGCGGCAATGGAGCGCTCGATCTCTCTGCAAACTACAGCAGTGCGAAAGGTTGGAAAGGAGATAGCTCAAGCTACTTCTGGACGCTTCCAAAAGCTTCCTACATCCACTACCTGAGCCCAAAAAGCGATCAGAGCGCCTACGCAGGACTCGGATTGGCATGGGGCGAATTGAAAAGCAAAGACGACCGGGAATTTTCCGGAGTCATCCCCAATGCAACGCTCGGCGTTGAGTTCCTCCGCAAAGCCGCCGTGCGCACCTTTGCAGAATTGAACGTCAGCCAACCTGCGATTGCTAGAACCGTATCGGACAAATTTCCTGGCCCGATCGCTGAGTTCTCTATCGGCGCAGGCTTCTAGGGCTTAGTGTTTTATTGCGGTTTCGACCGGGGAAGACGGACTCTTCCGTTTCACCTGCTCGTAGATCGCAAGCGCTTCGGCCACCATCGTGCCGGGGTGCTGCAGATTCGAGGGTAATACGATCGTATTACCCTCTTTTGCTAAATGGCGAAAAGCCTCGATATATTTTTCCGCTACCTGCAGCGAAGCAGCTTTTTCTCCACCTACCTCATTCAAAGAACAGGCTATCCGTTCGATCCCTGCAGCGCTCGCTTCCGACAGGAGCTGGATCGCTTCGGCATCCCCTCTCGCGCGGCTAACCCGTTCGGCCTGGGCTCCTTCCGCGATATTGATCTGCGCCTGCCTTTGCCCTTCCGACTCGTTGATATGCGATTGTCTGAGCCCTTCCGATTCGAGAATGCGAGCCCGTTTTTGCCGCTCGGCGGTCATCTGCAATTCCATCGCTTTCCGGATATCCTCCGGCATCTTGATATCCCTGATCTCATAGCGCAGGCATTGGATCCCCCAGGAAAGAGCCGCCTGGTTAACCGCTTCGACCATTTTGGCGTTGAGGGATTCCCGCTCTTCGAAGGTCTTATCCAAAGGGATCTTTCCGATCTCGGAGCGCATCGTCGTCTGAACGAGCTGCGTCAATGCGTGGAGAGGGTTTTTGACGCCATAGGATGCCGCGAACGGATCGACGATCTTCACATAGACAATGCCATCCAGGATTACGCTGACATTATCCTGCGTGATCGCAGTCTGCTCCGGAACGTCGATCGCCTCTTCCTTCAGAGAGTGCCGATATGCGACCATATCGATAAAAGGAACGATCCAATTCGGGCCTGGCTCAAGGCGCCGGTTGAATTTTCCCAGCCGCTGCACGATCCATGCCTGTTGCTGCGGAACGATGCTCATCCCCAAATAGAGGAGGACGCCAAAAATCAGCAAAAAGAGGATGGCAAGGAGGATCATCATGGACCAAAGTTAGAGCATTTCCCTCTTTTTTGCAAAACTCGGCCACTTGTGCGCGTTCAGAGCGGCGTTTGGTGAAACCAAAGCAAAAAAGCAGAGCCAAAAAAAATCCAGATTAAAGCAGAGTAGTCAAAAGACTTAAGGCATAGATCTTTTTGGGGAAAGCACCGCTTAATGTTTCTATGCTTTTTTGAAGCGGCATCGCTGAGTCTTTCTCGCTAAGAAGCAGCAAGATCCCATCTTCCTCAAGCGATTCGACGTCGCAATTCCACCTGTGAAAGATCCGGTCATAGGGGCGGTGAAGCCAGGCGGCGAAGGGTTTGGCGATCTGCAGCGCCCCAGGAAGAGGAACCACGACATCAGGCATCGGCCAGTTCAGCCGTTCCCATTGGAAAAGAGCAAAAGCCGCTATCGCTTCCGGTTTTTCCTTTGCTTCTCTGCAAAGGCGCCGCGTAGAGGGAGAAGTTTCGAAAACGGATGCGCGGGGAATGGACAAAATGGGATCGGAGCGGCATCGCTGGCAGATTCCCTCCTGTTCAACTTCCGCAAAGCAATGGCGGCAGCGCTCTTTCGGATCGATCGGAGCGCATAGCTCCCAGCAATTCGGACAAAGCAAACGGGTGCGGCACGGTTCTTTGCAGACCTCGCAAAAGGGAGGGAACATACAATCGAGCCATGCCTTAATCATAGACCTAGAAAGCGGCGCTTTTTCTGCAAGTGAAATTGAGCATCGTCAAGCGTTCCATTGATCGAAATCAAAAACGATTCCGTGAATTTGAAGAGGACGAACTGCTTCATGTTCACGAGGATGTGCAGGTTGCCATCGAGATCCATAGTGGGAGCTGGCTGCTGCACGAGGAAAAATTCGGAGCGATTCGCTTCACTATAGGCATCTTTCAACTCCAATAAGTGAAATAACCCATCTTTCAATTCATACCGGAGCGTGCCGCAAACAGGGATCAACAGCTCTAAGTCGAGGCCTACGATGCGGCCGAGAAAATCGGACGGAAGATCGAAAACAGTATGTTTTCGCCGATAGGAATTGATGAAGGTCAGTTCTCCTGTGGCCGTGTAGGTTTTGCTGTCATCCAATACGCCTTTGAAATCATCGATCTTGAGTTCCCTGACGACGAGAGGCCCAGCAGAAATCTGCTCGAGTCCCCTCCCTTCTTTTTGGAGCAGGCTCGGCCGCAATTCCAAAAGAGTCAGGCGCGGTATGGAAACGATCCAACGATTCTCGCCATCTCCCTTCGCTTCGATCGAATCGATTTTCATGATTCCGGCCGAATCGCTGATCTTGAGATCATAAAGGCGGACGCGATCTGCGCTAAGCTCGATCTGCCCGATGAGGGTGCGGAGCTGATAGCCGAAAAGCTCGATCTGCTTACCGCTGAAAAGACCGCGGAAAGATAGCTGGCCTCTATCGAGACAAAGCCGTCCTTTGAGTTCGTATCCTTTTCCCATCTTGAGATCGCAAAAGAGCTCTGCGAGCCGAGCCGGCATCAATTCGGAAAGCACGCCGAAATGGATCCGAGCGCTTCCAATCAAGGAAGAGACTGAGTCCAAAGCATGGAAAGAAGCTTCGATCCCCCCGAACCGCCCTTCGATCTCCCGGATGACAAATCCCGTCTCATTGGAATAGGTCCAATCGACGGAAAGAGGCCTTTCCCCTTCTTGAAGCGGCCGGCTGATCTCTTCGAAATGGAGGCGCCCTGAGAGATCGGCTCCAAACGATACGGAAGCTCCGATCCCAATCGCGCACCCCTGATGTACATACTGCAAGGTCAATTTCGCGTCGTTTTCGTCAAAATAGAAAGAGAGGTCGCGGACGGAGCGCACCGCTCCCGCAAAGGGAATCAGCCCTTCCAAAACATGGCAAGAAAGGTAGGAGAAACCGGAGGGGCATTCGATGTCGGCAAAGAGGTCGATTCCAACTCCCAGATCGAATTTTTCCAGGAACGGAACAAGATGGAGAACCTCAGGGGACAGATAGATGCGGGAATGCCTCAGGATCCAAAGGTTGCGAGGGACATCATATTGCAAAAGGTCGATTCTCAAGCGTAGATCCTTGTCGGGCGCTTGCAAGGAGAGGCCTCTGCATAGAAGGCCCTTTTCAGACGAATAGCAGAGATGGATCGGCCCATCGTTCTCCCACGATAGGGAAGCCGCCTTTAGCTTAGGAGCGGCAAAATCGAAATCAGCTTCCAGTTTTCCTTTCCAGGACAGACATCCTTTCCCTTCCAGCACCCCTTCGAGTCCAGCCACAGGAATCCCGACAGGAAAAGCAAGGGAATGAATATTGCTTAAATCTACCTTGAGAAAAGGAAATTGAAACTCACATTGGCAAGAAGCGTCGATGGCGCCATAAAAATCTGCTATAAGATCGTTGTTCCAGCTCACCGTTCCCTTTGAAAAACGGAAAGAGCTCCCATCGTTTTGCAGCATTCCCGAAACAAGGAACTGATCGATTTGGCAAGCCGAAAGATGCCACGCTCCGTTTTCCTCCGATGCGGCGAGATGGACGGACAAAGGTTTTCCCATCCAGCTTAAATTTTGATCATCGATCGCAAAGGAGGCGCCCTCATCCTTTGAAAAAGAGAAATCGAGGGACGCAATGCCAGCAATCGGAACCTCGCTCCACTTTTTCGTTTCAGGAAAACAAATGGCCGCTGCAGCGAGAAACGGCTGCAAAGGGATGAGCGCATGAAGCTGCAGCTTCGATAAACCTTCCTGATCGCAAATACAGTCGCCGACTTGAATGGGTTCGCCTAGAAAATGGGTCCGATCGGGATCGAAACGGCATTTCAGTCCATCCCAAACGCCGTAAAGACGCATCCAATCCCAGCTTGGATTTTCGATCCGGATATCGAAAGTGAGTATTTCTCCCCGCTTCTCTAAAATAGGACTGTAGAATCCGATTCCCTGCCACAATTCTCCTTTCGCTTGAAGAGACCAATCGCAAGCATCGAACCATTGACCTGTCAGAGCGATTTTTCCCTCTTGTCCTATGGCTTCCACCTGAAACGCTTCGCACGTACCCGAGAACGCAAGAGCGACATTGCGCTCCTCGACAATCCCCTCGAGACGGGAAGCTAAAAAAGCGTCATTTTCTATGCGCCCCTCTCCTTTCCAATCTTTCCCTGTAAGGATCTTTTCACCAGCCAGCGGGATGCTAAACGAGGCGCCGCTCAAGGAAAAGTCCCCGGCATTTTGAGAAGAAAAATGGCCTGCCGCTTCCTGGCACTTGATCCCTACCTGGTTTTGCATGCAAACGAGATCCTCGGCAAAGCCAGCCAACTCCCATTCCCCCCTTCCTTCTGTTAAAATCTTGAGTTTGGCCGAGATATTTACCTGGCCTTCCTGAAAATCGATTGTGCTAAAGCGCTCATCTGCCAAAGAAAGGAACGATTGGATTAGCGTCCCTTCAGCCGAACCGATTTGCCGGAAATCGCCTGTAAAGCAATACCCCGCTTCCTCCTCATTCCCGCTCAAGGAAAAATAGGCCTCTCCGCAAAGAGCGGTAGATTCGACCCAATGGGGTCTCGAATCATGCAAAAACGCTCTTCCTGTGCAGGATAAGGAGAATTGCTCCCCTCGCGCAAACCCTCTCCCCTCGCATTCCCATTTCGCGCCGAGGCCAGAGGCAAAACTGAACTCCCCTTTCATCTCTTCGACCCGACCGCCCCTCCCCTTCACGCTTCCCTGTGCAAGAGAAATCCGCAAACGTCCATCTGTTAAATAAGCAAAACCAGTCTTCCCCTCCCAATCGATCCTGCCCGCGACCCTTGCGATTGCTTTCCCATATCTTCCCTCTTGAATATCCAAATGAGCCGATCCCCGTTTACATTGGCGCCCCTCGAAGACAAGATGGACCTGTCCATCGATCTGCCCTTGAAGATCGATCCATTCCTGTAAAAGGCCCATTTCGAATCGATGAAAGCGGGCATAGACCCCAATTTCTTCTCCCTCCCGGATCGCTTCCACGTCCCATTCCGATCCCTCTTTTTCGAAAGTGAACTGCCCAATCTGGTTTGGCCAATTCCTGGTCGCTGAAAAATGGATATCGCCGATCCCCTCTTTGACGATCGTCCCCTCTTTGGCGGCAAACAACCAATCGCTTTTTGTTTTGAATCTCGGTTCTCCAAAAAGAACGATCCGAGGCTGATCGACTTCCAAATGCTTGGAACCTAAAGAGACTTTGATCCGATTTGCATGAAGAGTAAATGCGCGATCCTGTTTGAGGTCGACTTCGGCAAAGACAATTTTCCCATTCTTCCAATCGATCGATCGATAAGAAAAGTGAATCTGGTGATCGAAAAACAAATAGACTTTGACAAAAAGGCCGACCGCGCCAAGGGTGAGCGGCCGCCCAAAGAATGCGCCTGCGAAGAAAATCATGAAAAAAAGAATCGTTTTACGGATCGACAAAAGAAAGCCTCCGTTTCCTATTCAATATCATTTATCAAAATTAAACTTCAGATCCGTTGCGCATTTCTAAACCTTATTTTTGATAAATAGTATAAACTGGACGTTTCCCAGAGACTCTATTTAATTCCGATGAGAGTCTGATATTCGGATGGGATAAGCAGGCGGTCGAATTCGCGGCGCTCGGAAAGTTCCACTTCAAATAACCAACCGGATGATTCAGGGGCTTGATTTAAGGCATGGGGATTTTTGAGCAGCGCTTCATTCACGGAGACAACGGTACCTGATACGGGAGCATAGACGTCCGCTGCCGCTTTCGTCGATTCCAGGACGCAGATCTCCTCTCCTGCCCTGATTTTTTGGCCGACCTTTGGGAGTTCGATCGCGACGATTTCCCCGAGTTCTTTTTGAGCATATTCCGAAATGCCCACCTTGGCCCTGTTACCTTCGAGCGCAATCCATTCATGGGAATCGGTAAAACGGAGGTTATTCTTTGACAAGCTTCAAAGTCCCCCAAGTTGCTGGATGCTGTTCAATGGCGTACTCTTCAGAAGACACAGCGAAATGTTGTGGCGGTCCGCCAACTCTATTGATCCGATAGGTAAACCCAAGCCGTGGAAAACTGAGCGGATCGTACCCGTGGAGGCACGCTGTGGGGATTTCAATATTTAAGCGATAGGCATCGTCGTCGAGATCGGGAGACACCTGCAAATCTTCCGGATGGCACAGGCGATGGATATCCTCCCCTCGAAAGCGGGTCACTTCGCGTCCGTAGAAGTTTTGCACCTGGATCGGGAAAAAGACAAAATGATGGCAGAAGCGGGAAACGATGCCCTTTGTTTTCAAATCGCGCGTATCGAGAAATATCTCGATCGAATCGCCCTGCCCGAAGTCGCCGTCGCCCGCGTTTTTGAAAGGGACTTTGACTGCGATCAGGAAGGCGAGTTTTTCCACATTCCACCCGACGTAAACATCGGCAAATGGTTCCTCGCCTAACAGGTCCGAAGTCGAGGGCAAAAGAAAACTCTTATCGGGCTTCAACCCATGCTTTAGATACAGGCAATCGCAATTTAACCCAAAAAATTGGACAGGAGAAAGGGCTGGGAGGTCTTCAAAGAGGCTCATGGCTCACCGGGATTGTGATGGATTGTTTCTTCAATGTTGTTTTAAGAAGTTTTTCAGCGAGATAGCGCTGCGCGTCGGAAGCGATCATTTCTTTTCCGAACGCAATCTGGTCGAGAATGGGAGCATCAGAGGGTTTTTTCTCGATTAAATAGAAGAATGAGATATCTCCATCTGGAGGAACATGAATC
>CAZVXG010000042.1:0-7732 GCA_964631635.1 uncultured bacterium
CAGTGCCATTACGATCCTCAATTTGCATCAAGACCGCTTCCCAGGATCGCTGCTGTTCCGCTCAGTCTGTTGTCTTCCATTCAAAGGGCTAAGGCCGAAGGCTCCTTACTCCTGCAGAAAGTAAATCACGTACTGCAACGGGGAGGAATGTTCGAACGGCTGCCCAGTTCGAGCGGTCTATACAAAATCAAAGATACGACAGGAGAGACGATCGCTATCTTCAAACCCGATGATGAATGCAAAGGGGGATCGAACCATGCCCAAGCAGAACATCGCCGCCCGGTTCTTCCTTCTTCCGCCGATATTTTCTTTCATCAGATGAGCAGTTTTGAACAGGGAAGGCCTGTGGCAAGGCAGCACTTGGCGAATCTTCTCGATTTTGGAGAGGCCGCCCGCCTTCCAGCGGGAGCGACCACAACCATGGAGAGCGATCAATTTGTCGATATCGAGGCGGAAAAACAGCAGGCTTCTCAACGGAGAAAACAGCAAAAATTCGGCTATTTGCAAGAATGGCAGCAAGGCATGAAACCGGCCCTGGATTTCCACCCGGCAGCAGTCGCTTTTTTTCAGAAAGGAGCAGCCGCAGGCGGCTTTCCAGAAGAGGCCTATCGTTTTGAAGGAAATCCGATCCTCGATCAAGTGCCTCTGAAGGAATTTCAAAAAGTCGGGATCCTGGATCTTTTGCTGTACAATGAAGATGGGCATCCTGGAAATCTCCTCATTTCGACCGATGAGATGGGAACAGTTCATGTGACCCCGATCGATAAAGACGCCATTTTACCTTGGCGCTTGCAAGATTTAGTGGGGATTTATAAGCATGCTCGAGCAGAAGAGCCGTTTTCTCAGGAGAGCCTGGAGTTCATTCAGGAACTCGATGGGGAAGCAATCGCAACCCTCGTGCTCGAGCAGGGGTTTCCAGAGCAGGCCGCAGTGAATGTTCGCGCGCTGACAAGCGCGCTCAAGCGTTTTAGTTCCGATGGGCTAACCTTAGCGGATCTCTATCGGTTTGTAGCCAAATCCAGTTCCGCAACCTCTCCGCTTTGGCAGCTCATGGAGGAAGCGAAAGCAGCGGCTGTCGCTGCTTTACCTCCAGATGATCGTGCAGGATTGCAGCATGAAGCCTATTTAAACTGGGTTTTATGGTGGGAGCATGGAAAAGACGCCCCGTCCGACGCACGGGAATGGCTATGCGGCTATTCGAGCACAGTCAAGCGGCGGATCGATTCCGCTGTAGACCGGGGTTTTTGGAAAGAGTAGCATGAGCGTCGAAAAGATGGAGCCGCCCAAATCAAGCGCGATCGCATCGGTAGGGGCGAGATTTTGCATCCTGCAGCCCCTACCAGTCCGACCTCTCTTGCGCTTGCGGCAAAAAGAGCCGAGATCGAGGGGCGATTGCTGGTTAAGAAAGTAAGGCAGATCCTGGACGATGAAGGATTCCTAAAGCGGATCGAGGATAGTTCGAACGGCGCCTATCTCATCAAGGATAAATCGGGGACAACAGTCGCAATCTTCAAGCCGGATGATGAGCGCAACTGGGGGCCGAATCACCAGGTTGCCTCCCATCGCCGCGCGGAACCTTCCGATGCAGACATCGCTTTTCATCAAATGAGCAGTTTCGAACAGGGCAAGCCTTCCCAACGGCAATACCTGTCGCAACTTTTCGATGCTGGAGAAGTTGCGCGCCTTCCCGCTGGATTTATTGCAGAAATAGAAAGCGATCGATTCGTGGATCTCGAAGCGCAAAAAACGGGCGCTGCTCCTCAACTGCAGCGAAAGATCGGATATTTACAGGCATGGGTGCAAAATGGAAAGATGCTGGCCGCTTTCCACCCCTCCGGGGCAGCTTTTCTCAAAGATCATCCTAACGCGGTCAGCCTTCCAGACGAAGCCTATCATTTAAAAGGCAATCCCATGCTGGATCTCGTGCCTCTCGATGAATTTCAAAGGGTGGGAATTCGCGATGTGTTGCTTTATAACGAAGACGGCCATCCAGGAAATCTCCTCGTTCGGATCGATGAGAAAGGAATACCCCATCTGATCTCCATCGATCAGGACGCCATCTTGCCTTGGCGGCTGCAAGATTTGAAGAGCGTCCTCACTCACCCGCGCGCAGCGCTTCCATTTACCGATGAGAGTGCGAAGTTCCTCTCCGGCCTGGACCCGGCAGCGATTGCAGCTGTCGTACAAAAAGTGGGACTTCCGCAGCAGGCGGCGACGAATGCGAGAGCATTGGCCATTGCGCTCAAACGCTTTGGCAGAGACGGCCTCACTTTAGCAGATCTTCATTCCTTTATCGCCAAAAATGGAGATACAGCCGCCTCCCCCCTGTGGAAGCTCATGAAAGAAGCAAAGCAAGCGGCTCTCGACGCATTACCACAAACCGATCGAGCTATGGTTAATCATGAGGCTCATTTGCAATGGACCTTGTGGTGGGAACATGGAGAACAAGCTCCTGCCGATGCATACCATTGGCTTAGCGATTATCGACGCGATCATAAAAAACGGATCGATGCCGCTATAGATGGCAACTTTTGGAAAGAATTTGCAATCCGCATGGATAACAGCCTGGAATCCTTACGCAAACAAAAGGAAAGCAGCTGCCAAGAGCGTTCCTTATGAATGCGCTGACTTCGCTTTCTGGAAAGCCTTTAGAGCAACCGCTCTTGCAGCCGCAAAAAAAGAGATGGCCGCTCTGGAAGAAAGTCGTGACAGGCGTGGCTGGAGCGGCAGCTGCTGCAGCCCTGGCCGCAATCGCCATGCAATACTTCCAGAAGGCTCCACCACCTTTACCGCGACAACCCTGTATACCAGGAATCAATCCAGAATGCAGCGGACCTCGCCTTTTCAGGCAGATCGTTCTCGGCACGATTGAAGATGATGGAGGCAATGCAATGCGAAGGGAGATTGCCCAATTGGTCGACCGGAGCCATGCGGAGTATGCGAAGAGATATGGCTATGATCACAAATTTCTGACAAAGAGCCTCGTCGCTGGAAAATGCCTGGATCCAGATCTACAAACGCCAACGGATTGCGTCCCCTATTGGAATAAGATCGAAATGTTCCGGCAATGGTTGGCTGAGCCGAAAAAAGGGAATGGGATTGAGGAATGGCGCGCATTTTTCGATAGCGACATGCCGGTGACCAATAGACAGATCAAACTCGATGAAATCATCGATCTTCTTCGAGACGTAGATTCCAGCGTGATTGTGACAAGAGATGGCCTGAATTGGCAAAAAGGGTGGCTTTCCAATCCGGAATTCGCTATCAATACGGGACTTTTGATCGTGCGCAAAGATGAAGCTGCCAAACAAGTCTTCGATGCGATCTGGGCCCGCCGCAACGATCCAGTCGATACCGGGGATCCGCTCTGCCGTTCTTTAGGTACTTGCAAAAATCAAAAATGTCTGCATGAACAAGAAGCTTTTGCCAATCTTTTACATGAGCAGCCTGGATTAGCCGGCACAGTCGTCTCGATCGTCAAGGCTCGGGACCCTTCCTCTTTGCGTAGAGGCCACATCGCTCTGAATACTTATCATCGGCCAGAGTCGTGTTTCAAAAGAAAGCGGTCCGATCGTCCAGTTCATTTTGTATTTCATCGGCAACGCGATCCCGATTCCAATTGGGTGCCTGGAGATTTTACGGGTCAGACGCCCGTCGTTCCGGTTTATGCCCAGGAACTACCATTCCGCAATGGAAGATGCGTCGAAGATGATTCGATTCCCTTTACACAGCTTCGCCTAAAGCTGATTCAAGATATGTGCTCAAAAACAATCACCTGATCTTCAAATCAACAGAAAGCGTTTCGCCTTGCGTTTGGAGAGGATCGGGAGCGTTTGTTTTTTCGTCGCTTCCGCAATTGTTTTACGATAGGCAGATTTCAGCGTTTCGAATTGAGTCAACTTCTCCTGGATTTTGTAGCTGCTCGACTTTTTATCGAGTGTGCCGATCCCTTTTCTTTTCGCTTCTAAAAGCTGGTCCATATGGAGGAAATGCTGGATCAGACTTTCCTGCGTTTTTTGAAATGCTTCGATTTCGGTATCGGAAAGATCCTGGATGCTGGCGCTTTGGATCGCCTGGGCATTGCGAATCAATTGATCGAGCGTTGCGTCGATCTCTTGTAGAATTTCTTCTCCAATCATGCCATTCCTCTGGTACCAGTCCTAATTTCATTCTTTAAATCATGCAGTTTATTTTTAAAAGTAAAAATTTTATTGAGATAGGTTGCATATCTAATTCAACGAACTTTTTTCCTTGGCGCCGCCAAAAAGCGCATCTAATATTATGCTGTAAAATCCAAAGATACGGCCAAACGGGTTAAAGCAATGGGATCGTATGCCCGTCTCCGATCCACTCTGCCTCGCAGGGGATGCGATGTTCTTTGAGGATTCGTGCGGCGAGCCTGGCGAACTGGTCGAGCTCGGCATCGGAGTGGTCAGGATCATGATGGACGACGAGCCATTTGCCGACTCTGGCTTCGTGGATAAGCGCAATTGCGTTAAAAAGCGAAGAATGGCCCCATCCTGCTTTCTGCTTGTATTCGTCTGAAGAATACTGGGCTTCATGGATGAGGAGATCGCATCCTGAGAAAAACTGGATGAGGCTCTGTTCGGCGGCGAGCAGGTTTTGAGGGATCTCGTTTAGCGTTCCGTGGTGCCCTTTGAGAAATTCGTTATCGGTCGCATAGCCGATCATCTGGTGGGGAGTCTCGATCTTGAAGCCGTAGGCGACGCCGGGATGGCGGACCTGATGGAAATGGAGCATTAAGCTGCCGATGCGGACGGGCGCGTTTTCCACAGAGGAACAAAAACGGAGCTGCGCTTTGATTTGCTTGAGGCCTATCGGGAAAAAATGGAAAGAGAAAAATTCGCTAAGCAGCTCTGGTCCGCTTTTTGGTGTTTTGTCCGGAAGCCAGAGCGCGATTTTTTGATCTGGCTGATAGAGAGGGGCAAAGAAAGGCAGGCCGATGACATGATCCCAATGGAGATGGCCTAAAAACAATTGGATCTCGTCATTCATGCCGAGCAGCGTTTTTCCAAGAGGACGGATGCCGGTGCCGGCGTCGATGATGAGATGGGCGTCTCCATAGCGCACTTCGAGACAGGGGGTATTTCCTCCATATTTGGCAAAGGATGGGCCGCTGATAGGACACGAGCCTCTCGTCCCCCAGAACTTAAGATAATTCTGCATCGTCGGCCTCTTCTTCGAGGGTAGCCATTGGGGAGGCAGCCAAGACTCGACGAGGTTTCGCTCCCTCCTGCGGGCCGATGATTCCATTCGTTTCGAGTTCATCCATTAGGCTCGCGGCTCTCGCATAGCCGATCTTCAGTTTTCGCTGCAGGTAGGTCGTGGATGCCGATTTCGATCTGAGTACGATGGCCAGGGCCTGGTCGTAAAGGGCGTCTTTTCCTTCGCCGCTATCGGGATTCAAATCGAGGGAGCGGAAGGAATCGAACGAAGGGATGAGATACTGGGGAGGGCTCTGCAAACAGAGAAATTTGACAATCTGGTTGATCTCCTCATCGCTGATGAAGACCCCCTGCGCGCGCATGAGCTGCGAGGAGCCGGGCGGAAGAAAAAGGAGATCGCCGTTGCCGAGCAGGCTTTCAGCGCCCGTGTCGTCGAGAATGATCTGCGAGTTGACCCGGCTGGCGACTTTGAAAGAGATCCGGGTGGGGATGTTGGCCTTGATGATGCCGGTGATCACTTCGCGGGATGGTCGCTGCGTCGCTAGGATGAGATGGATGCCGACAGCGCGGGCCATCTGGGCGATTCGCGCAATCGGCGTTTCGATGTCGGCGCTCGATACCATCATGAGGTCGGCGAATTCGTCTACGATAGCGACGACGAGAGGCATTTGCTCAGGGACCGGCATATTCAAAGAAGCTTCGAGATCTTTATTGATTTTCCTGTTGTTGAAGGCGCCGATATTGCGTAGGCCAAGCTGTTTCAAAATTTCGTAGCGCACCTGCATTTCTTTGACGAGCCATTGGAGAGCGGAATAGGCTCCGTGCGGTTCGGTGATGACGGGCGCGATCATATGAGGGAGATAGGAGTATTGGGTCAGCTCTACTTTTTTCGGATCGATCATCAGCAGCTTGATTTCCTCAGGCCGCGCATTCATCAGGATCGACATGACGATCGTATTGACGCAGACCGACTTGCCCGATCCGGTAGCGCCGGCGATGAGCAGGTGAGGCATTCTGGCTAAATCGGCAAAGACCCAGTCGCCGTTCACCGCTTTGCCGAGGAGAATGGGGATTTGCATGCGGCGGGTTTTCTGCTGATAATGCAGGAGCATCTCTTTGAAGTTCACCTCTTGAGGATGGACGGCCGGCACTTCGACGCCAACTGCCGCTTTGCCCGGAATGGGGGCGACGATCCGGATCGATTTTGCCTGCATATTCAAGGCGATATCGTTTTCAAGGGCTTTGATCTTTTGGACTTTGACTCCAATCGATGGATGGACTTCGAAAGAGGTAATTGTCGGGCCGCTGTTGATTTCGCCTACCTTCGCCTCGATGCCGAAACTCTTTAACGTCTCTTCTAATACCGCAGCCTGGCGCATCAGGTCTTTTTTCAAGGTGGGTTGGTCGATTTTATGGGCTGGATTCGCGAGCATGTCCGGCGAGGGAAGCTTGAAGGAGCTATTGGCATGGACGATCAAACTCTTCGTTGGGATAGGAATCGGCTCTTTTTTTGGCAGAGATAAAGGGATCTCTTTCTTCTGAGGATCGAGATTGGTTTTAATGAGCGGCTTTTCTGGCGCTGAGGGCAGGCTTTTCTTTTTGATCGCAAGATCCAAAATGGGAAGATTGATCTTCAATTTAGTGGAAGGAAGGGCAGGAGCCTGTTTCCAGAAAAACCGGATCCCGAGTTTTCCCGCTGCAGCGCATTTGCATGCCGATTGCCAAACCATTCGGGAAAGAGGGGCGACTCGGATGCGGGTCAAGAGGAAGAAAGCGACGAGGCCCAAGGAAGAAAAGATCAGAGTTGTTCCTGTAGGGCTAAGGAGGCGCCGTAAACTGAAAATAGGGAGATCCGCATAGAGGAAATAAAAGGGAGCGCCGCCGAGATTGTGGCGGACGAGCGTGCGTGGATAGGGGGAATAGACTACGATTTTTTCAGAGATGATTTTTTGTTCCAGCGCCTTTGCCTGGGAAGGAAATCGATCGGCCATCGAAGTCAATAGGAGGCAAACGGAGCAGAGGAGGATGAAGAAATAGAGATGGTCGTAAACTAAATGAGTCAGCTTGCTTCGGCTTAAATAGCGGATTCCAAGCCAGAAGAAATAAAAGGGGATCAGGAAAGCGCCGAGGCCGAAGAGATATTCGATTCCATAGGCGGCGAGGTAGCCCAGGCGGCCCAGCCAATTTTCTTCTGGCAAAAGGCGCGAGAAGCTAAAAATAGACAAGAGTCCCAGGAAACCCACTGTCAGCAGCAAGAGTCCTTGAGCATCGGGATTGAGAGGAGTTTTTTTTGTCTTTTTTTTAGCCATGCAATGCCCACGAACTCACAATGCCCGCCCCAAGGCAATACCAGGCGAAGGGGCGGACGATCCCTTTGTCATAGATCCAGAAGATGAGGCGTACCCCGATCATCCCAAAAGCGAAAGAGGCGCAAAATCCCGCCGCATAGCATGCAGCCGATATCGCTCCGGGGGCATCCGTATGTCCATACGCCAGCTTCAGCGTCTCGAGAGCTTGTCCGCCGAGGATTGCCGGGATAGCCAAGA
>CAZVXG010000043.1:0-3662 GCA_964631635.1 uncultured bacterium
GGCCGATTTTGAAAAACTTCTAAATTCGACCGCGACCTCGCTTGCGCCCTCAATCTCATAGATGCTCTTCGGACTGTCTTGTTGCGTGATGTAAGCGGAATAAGCCCCGTCGAGAAGGATAATCGCCCGGTGTTCTCTGGCAAAATCGACCCATTGTTTCAAAAGATGGCGATCGATCGCCACCCCTGTTGGATTGTTCGGGTAGCAGAGGTAGATCAGATCGAGGGGAACTTTCGGAATTTGCGGTTTGAATCCAGTCTCTGCGGTACAGGGAAGGTAGGTCACGCCCCCATACTTGCCTGTCTTGAGAAGGGCCCGCGTCCTTCCAGCCATCACGTTCGAGTCGAGATAGACTGGATAGGTGGGGTCGGGAATGCCGATCCGATTGTCGGTGGCAAACAGCTCCTGGAAATTGGCGATATCGCTTTGGGCGCCGTCCGAGATGAAGATCTCATCGGGATCGATGCCTAAATTTCCATATTCATGGAGAGCAATGGCCTCGCGCAGGAAAGGGTAGCCGACCGAAGGTCCGTAGCCCCGGAAGGAGCTCGCTTGCCCCATTTCTTGAGAGGCGGCGGAAAGAGCTTCGATCACCGAAGAGGGAAGGGGTTGAGTAATATCGCCTATCCCTAAGTCGAGCAGGCGGCAGTCCGGCGCTTTTAAGCGATAGGCTTCGATCCTCTTCTCGATTTCGGGAAAAAGATAGTTGCTCGAGAGTTTTGAATAATGGTGATTCAGCTTGGGCATTGTGAAAACATGTTACCGCAAGATCCCTATATTGCGATAGAAGAAAACTCCCTTAAAAACGTAGAATTCTATGTATGGACTTATTGCAAACCTTGAGGGCCAATCTCTCTTCAATCGAGGAAAAAATTGGGTATGTCTTTGAGAACAAAGAGTTTTTAATTCTTGCTTTGACCCATCGCTCGTTCGTCAATGAGCTGAAAACAAAGTCCATCCAGCATAATGAACGGCTCGAATTCCTCGGAGATTCGGTTCTTGGGCTTATCACCGCCGATTACCTCTATCATCGCCTGCCTGATTATCCAGAGGGGCAGCTTTCCCAGCTCAGATCCCGCCTCGTCGACGCCAATTCCTGCGCCCAATACCTCAAAAAGCTGGGGCTGGCGGATGCGATCCTTTTGGGTCGAGGGGAGCGAATGGGCGAGGGGCACGCCAAAATTTCCATCCAGGCCGACGTTTTCGAAGCGCTTGTTGCGGCTGTCTATCTCGATGGAGGGCAGGGAATCGCGAAATCTTTTTTCCTCTCCCATTTCGAATCCCAGATCGAACAGGTAATCGGCAGCCCGCCTCGCAATTATAAAGCGGAGCTGCAGGACTTCTCGCAAAAAAAATTCCAGCGCGCTCCTGTTTATAAAGTGATCGGGGAAGCGGGGCCGGACCACGCGAAAGTTTTCCACGTCCTGGTCTTCATCGACGAAAAGGAATCGGGTATAGGGATGGGCGCTTCGAAGAAGGAGGCTGAGCAAATGGCCGCTTTCGATGCGCTCTCCAGGATGGGAGGGTGAACGACGGAGGAGGGATGAACCAAAGGGCGAAGATCATCTGGTCGTGCCGCGAATGCGGCCACAACCAGCCAAAATGGACCGGCAGCTGTCCGAGTTGCCAGAAATGGAATACCCTGGTCGAAGAAGCGGCGATCGTCGAGAAGAAAGCGCGCTTCGAGACGAAACGGACCCAGACTGCGAAACCGGTCCAGATCCGGAATGTCGAGACGGCCAGCTGCAAACGGCTGGAGACCAAGATGGGGGAATTGGATCGGCTGTTCGGCGGCGGCATCGTGAGCGGTTCTTTGATCCTCGTCGGCGGCGAGCCTGGAGTTGGCAAATCGACGCTTCTGCTTCAGATCGCCAACGCCCTCGCTATGCAAGGACTCACCGTCCTCTATGTCTGCGGAGAAGAATCGGCGGAACAGACCTCGCTTCGGGCCTTGCGCCTCGGGATCGACCATCAAAATCTCTATCTCCTCAGTGAAACGCTCTTCACCGCCATCCGCGCGCAGATCGATCAATTGCAGCCGGACGTAGCGATCGTCGACTCGGTGCAGATCGTCTATAAATCGGAGATCCCCTCATCGCCTGGCTCCGTCGTACAGGTGCGCGAAATCGCCACAGAATTCATGCACCTGGCAAAAGGGCAGGGGATCACGACCTTCCTCATCGGCCATGTCACGAAATCGGGGGAGATTGCCGGCCCGCGCGTTTTGGAACACCTCGTCGACACGGTCCTCGATTTCGAAGGGGACCGGCAGCACGGCTATCGCCTGCTGCGCGCGATCAAAAACCGTTTCGGCCCCACGGACGAGATCGCGATTTTCCAGATGAAAGAGATGGGCCTTACAGAAGTACCGAATCCCTCCGTTGCCTTTCTGGAAGGGCGCATGCGCGAAACGGCCGGCTCGGCGATCGTCCCCGGTCTGGAAGGAGCCCGCGCTTTCCTCCTGGAGATCCAGGCGCTCGTTACGCCCACCGCTTTTTCCACGCCTTCGCGCCGCTCTACAGGACTCGACCAGAACCGCCTCGCCCTTCTCCTCGCCGTTTTAGAAAAACGGGTCGGCTATCAGCTCCATCACTGCGACGTCTTCGTCGCCCTTGCAGGCGGGCTGAAAATCGTCGAGCCTGCAATCGATTTGGGCATCCTGCTCGCGATCGCCTCCTCCTTTGCAAATCGATTTCTCTCTCCCGATCTCGTCATCCTCGGCGAAGTAGGGCTGGGCGGGGAAGTGCGCGGCGTCAGCCGGATTGAAACGCGCTTGAAAGAAGCGATCCATATGGGGTTTCGCAAATGCATCCTGCCGAGGCGTAATCTCAAAAGCCTCTCCGCCTCGATTTCCGATAAGATCGAACTCATCGGAGTCGATCTCGTCGATCAGGCGATCCAGGGAGCTTTTCCTTGAAATTGTCCGCAGGCGCTAGATCCTCGCCTCTTTCCCGCGCTCAACTCGAAGAAATTCATGCGCAGCTCAGCATCCATCATCCGCAAATCGAATTCGCACCCATTTGGGCTTCAAGCCCCGGAGATCGCGATCGATGCACTTCGTTGCGAACGCTTTGCAAAACCGATTTTTTCACACGCGATCTCGATCGAATGCTTCTGGCTAAAGAGATCCGGATCGCGATCCATTCCGCGAAAGATCTCTCTGAACCCATACCTGTTGGACTTTCGATCGTTGCCCTGACGCGGGGCGTCGATCCGCGCGATAGCCTCGTCTTGCGCGCAGGAGCCGCTATCGATTCTTTGCGGCCAGGCGCCAGGATCGCCGTCTCGAGCGAAAGGCGGGAAGCGGCCATCGTGCGGCTGCGCGCAGATCTTCGCTGCATCGACGTCCGCGGCACGATCGGAGAGCGGCTGGCGTTGCTCGAAAAAGGGGAAGCGGATGGACTCGTCCTCGCCGAAGCCGCGCTGATCCGGCTCAAAATGACCCATCTCAACCGGATGATTCTGCCAGGAGAATCGACGCCGCTGCAGGGAAGGCTCGCCGTACTCGCCCGCTCGGACGACACAGAAATGAAACGGATATTCCAAGTGATCGATGCGGCCTAAAATTCTTTATCTCGGAATCGACGCGCCGCCAGGAGCCGGGGTCCCCAAAGACGCATCGTCTTTGGGGTGGGTTTTGCATTATCCAGTGATCCGCACGC
>CAZVXG010000043.1:3762-7580 GCA_964631635.1 uncultured bacterium
CCCAAAGACGCATCGTCTTTGGGGTGGGTTTTGCATTATCCAGTGATCCGCACGCAGCGGATCAATTCGCAAAAGCTTCGAGACGCGCTTTTGCTGCTGCATCGCTTCACTCATGTGATCTTTACCAGTAAAAATGGAGTGCGCCATTGGCATGAAGTTGGGAATGCGAAAGGCAAGATTGCGATCGCCATCGGCGAGGCGACAGCGCGGCAGCTGCGGCAGCAGGGAGTCGAGCCCCTCGTAGCGCCCTATGCTACGCAGGAAGGAGTCATCGCCCTGCTCGAGACATTGCCTCTTGAGAACAGCTATCTTTTGTACCCTCGCTCCAAGTTAGCGCGGCCCCATCTCGCTAAATATCTCAAACAGCGAAATGCCCCCGTTTTTATTCTCGATCTTTATGAGACGATTTTCCAAAAGATCGAACCTGTGCCCGATCTGGGACAGTTCGACGAGATCGTCTTCACCAGTCCCAGCACTGTGGAAGGATTCCTTCGCATTTTCGGAGCGCTCCCCCGCGATAAAAAGCTGACCGCCATTGGTCCCATTACAGAAAAATCAATTATTTAAAAAAATAATTATGAATTAGTTTTTTATTAATATTGTTTATAATTGTAATCTTGTTTATAATGTGTATTATGAATCAAATAAATTGCAATCAACATATTGAGCTTCCTCTGAGAGATGTATCGATTGATCTCGTCCCTGGTAAGGTCAAGCCTAAAAAGTTAGCCCATTATTCTCGAGAGCAGATTGCATTGGGTTTGATGGGCACAGCCGCAGCCGTTTACGGCTTATGGCAATCAGGCGCTTTGCATTGGGCTGGAAGCATGATTTCCGATTTGTTGTCTCGCCCTCCTCCACCACCGACACCACCGACACCACCGACACCGCCGACACCGCCGACACCACCGACACCGCCACCGCCGACTCAGCAAGGTCCTGTCCCTGATGTTAGCTACGTCCCTTCAAAGTCCTCTGAGATCCACGTCTTTACATCCTATACGCAGGATAAGCCGAAACGGTTGGAGATGTCTCGAAAAGTCATGCAGAATCAAATGGATTATTGTAGGGCGAAGGGATATCAATATGAAGTCTATGAAAAAAATTTAGCCGATCGCAGGTTCTTCGACAGCAGCCTTCCTTACTGGTCCAAAATCGCAGGGATGAATCATCTTTTGAACAAGGGTTCCAATGCGAAATGGTTCGTATGGTTGGATGACGATGCGGTCGTACTAAACCAACAAGTCCGCATAGAGGATGTGATTGAGCAATATGGGAAAAATCCCGCTCAACATGTGATCGTCACCACAGATATCCCTGGCGCCGGCACAAGAATGAATACAGGCGTCCTGATCGTGCGCAATTCGGATGAGAGCCGTGAGTTTTTCAAAGCTCTTTGGGAGATGAGGCACCGGAGGATCAGCAGTGGTTATCTATATAGCAACTGCCCAGCTCAAAGTTGTCTCCATGAGCAACAAGCGATGCACGACCTTCTGAAAAAAGAATCTCGTTTTGAGCGAATCGTCAACATCATTCCTCAAACGGCACACGGCATAGGGATCAATACGTTTCGACGATTCTCTCATTTCGACTACGGCCGGCTCGAGTACGACCAGTTCGACAAGGAGTGGAAGCCCATGCACTTACACTATAACGATCCCTGGGAGAGCTCTTATAAATCTGGAGACTTTATCTCTCAATGCACCGGTCTTGCCGCCGAGGGGAAAGTGCATTCTTGGGATCCGAATCCTCCTACCAATCTCCGAGCGGAATGTATCGATGATCTGCTCACAAAAGTCACTCCTTAGAAAATTCCTATTCTGGCGTTTACAAAACGTTGTTAAAATTTCCCTCCCAGGATATGATCGATCGCTTATAGTGCAAATTTTGAGCCAAGAGGAGTCCCCCTATGACCGTTCTGGAAAAAACCAGCTATCAGATCCCAGACCTGCCCTACGCGTTTAATGCGTTAGTGCCCGTGATCTCGGCCGAAATCATGGAATTGCATTATTCCAAACACCACAAAGGGTATGTGACGAATTTGAACGCCGCTTTGGAAAAATACCACGAAGCGGAAAACAGGAACGACATCCCCTCCATGATTGCCCTGCAGCCCGCCATCAAGTTCAACGGGGGCGGCCACATCAACCACAGTATTTTCTGGACGATCCTGGCGCCGATTGCGAAAGGAGTAAACAAGGGGCCGAAAGGAGACTTAGCCAAAATGATCGAGCGCGATTTCGGTTCTTTCGAATCGTTTAAGGAAAAATTTAATGCAGCGGCGATCGGCATCCAGGGTTCCGGATGGGGATGGCTGGGTTATCACAAAGGACTCAAACGGCTTGAACTTGCGACTTGCACCAACCAGGATCCGCTTAGCACTCAAGGGCTCGTTCCTATTCTGGGCGTCGATGTGTGGGAGCACGCCTACTACCTCCAATATAAGAACGTCCGTGCCGATTATGTGAAGGCGATCTGGCAAGTATTCAATTGGCAGAATATGGAAGAGCGCTTCGCTAAAGCTGTTATTTAATTGTCGTTTCGAACGACTTTTCACGGACACTCAACAATAAAGGATAGGATGAGCATCTCGCCAGTAGGATCATCGTTTCTTGCGCCAGCCGTTCCCGTCGGTTCATTGTCGCTGCCATTAGACGCCGCTGCCCAAGTAGGCGCCGCCGCCCAAGCCGTCATTTTCGATGGATTCAACCATCAAGTCGAAGCGATGGGACAGCATGTTGCCGTTCCACCTCAGCCGGAGGACATGTTAGCTGTCATGAGGGCTGCAGATATTGACAACGACCTTCCGCCAGACGATTCCATTCAGAGGGCGATTTCCCAATTAGGCAGGGAGTGCAAGAACAAGCTGGAGGCTATATTGGCGGAGTTCGACGTCAAGATAGCCATCCTCTGCAGCGAGCACGAAGCCAAGGTGCGCCAGATAATAGATCAACACACCAACCTATTAACCGATAGACTGGCCGAGATGCAGGTTCGGCATGCAGCCATGCTGGCTCAGGCGCAGCGCAACCGGGAATCCTATAGAACGCAGGAGAGAGCCACTTTAAACCACGTCCAAGACACCTTAAACACTCCTCAAGTAATGAGGCGCCTGGTCGACCAAGACCCATTAATCGCACAGCCCGTCTTCGTCGCATGGAACCAGTACAGCGCTGAAGAGGCCCGGTATCAAGCACAGCTCCAGAGCTTGGACCAAAATATTCTCAGGCTCCGGGAAATTCAGGATAACGAAATGGCCGAGTTAAGAAACGCGATGGAGGCGGCGCTAAGCGACGATCTGCACACGATGGAGCTGAACTTTGAACGAGAAAAGGCTAAAGTGAGAGCTAAGAGTATGTTGCAGGTACAAGCCGTTCAAAACCAGTGCTCTATGGAGACAGTTGCCCTTCAAGACACGTTGATACAGAATCTGCGTCGTCGCCGCGAGTGCGCCATGGAGATAATTACCTTTCAAGACGCGTTGATAGAGGGTCTGCGTCGTCGCCAAGATGCGCATCGGCTATTCCAGCGAGTCGAACAACCGTCGGTCGCAGCGCCGTTAGCCGCCCGGCTAGGCGAGATTCCGGAGGCCGAACCCGGCAGACCGGCGCGTGTCAACGCAAGTCTCGCCGCTGCCGAGTTGCCCCCCAGCGAAGCCGTTGCGTTGTTCAACTGCCCTCCGTTAGCCGCCCGGCCAGGCGAGATTCTGGAGGCCGAACCCGGCAGACCGGCGCTTGTCAACGCAAGTCTCGCCGCTGCCGAATTGCCCCCCAGCGAAGCCGTTGCGTTGTTCAACTGCCCTCCGTTAGCCGCCCGGC
>CAZVXG010000044.1:0-7569 GCA_964631635.1 uncultured bacterium
TGATCGCTTTGGAAAATGAAGACTCGTTGAACGAATACGCGCAAAAAGCAGTGATGCTCAATAGCGAATTTTCCCCGGAGCTGCTCGAGACCATCTTTGCGATGAATACCCCCCTGCATGACGGCGCCGTGATCTTGCGCGATCGGATCCTGCTCGCCGCAGCAGTGATCCTTCCTCTCGCGGAAGATCCTTCCCAATTGGCGAAATCCATGGGAACCCGCCACCGCGCGGGACTCGGATTGAGCCACATGACCGATGCGCTGGTGATCGTCATTTCAGAAGAGACGGGCAAAGTCTCCATCGCTAGAGAAGGAATCATGACGCGCGGAGTAAAAATCGATCGCTTTAAGGGAATCATCAAGAGTATCTTCAATCCTCCTCTAAAGACAACTCTTCAAGAGAAATTCAACCTTTTTGAGTGGCTGAAAACATGATCACCCTCCTCAAGCGCCTCTTCCTTGAAAATTGGTTCCGCAAGCTCATCTCCCTGATTCTGGCGATGATCATCTGGATGGTCGTCAACCACTCGATGACTGCGACAAAGGTAGTGCAGAACATCCCCATACGAGTCCTCAACCTCCCTCCAGGAAAAACGATCGAGGGAATGCAAGCGAGCGGAATCCTGAGCGAGAGAATTCCCCTCACCCTCTCCGGAAATAAGTCGGCCCTCGACGAAATTTCAGAAACCGATCTCGAGATCGCTCTCGACGCTTCAGGCAAGCCGAACGAATGGATCGCTGCGATCGGCAAGAAGGAGCTCGTCAGCCTGAATCCCGACTTCAGTCCAGGAAAAGCGATTACCCGCATTATCGCTCCCGAAAGGACCATTAGGCAAACCAAACTCGTCACCGAAAAAATCCCAATCACCGTCACCCAGCCGATCGGCGAGGCTCCAAAAGGCTATCAGTATCTAGACGTTTTCCCCTATCATTTGAACCTAACGGTAGTCGGACCTGAGGAAACGGTGAAAAAACTCAAAAACCGCGGCGGGCTCAAGCTGACCTTCAACTTGGGCGCTATCTCCAAAGCAGAGCTCGACATCTTACAGTCCAATAAAAAGCAGTCGACGGATGAGATCAGCTTTTTCGTCCCCAATTCCTGGAAAAAAATCCCTTTGCCCGGCCTATCGGAAACTCCGGTCGAGATCGACGATCTTCAGGCTAAGGGGCTCCGAATCGATTTTTCCAGACAGGACCTCCTTCCGATTGGAGCTCCTATCCCTGTCACCGTTTTCTTTCCACCCAAATATGCGAATACCCTCAATCCGGAAACCTATACCCTTGCTACCAATGACTTCATCATAAAGAAAAACGGTGTAAAGATGATCGCCGCTCCTCTCTGCGCCCAGGGGATCAGCCAACGCTTCCTCGATCTCGTAAAAGACCGGATCCAGGTCGTGATCATCGCAGCCCCCAAATCGGAACAGGAACATCTCCTTTGGAATGTCCAATTGATCTATCCGCACGAACTTGAAAATTGCTTTGTCGCTAAAGCGATGGCCGAATCTAAAGAAGAGCTTGAGGATCTGCAGCCTCACCTAAGGGAAGACTATCTGCGCAACCGCTTCCGGAGCTACATGGATAAGTTCCGCCTCTATACCCCGGATCACCAAAAGCTGCATCTAAAAATCAATCTGCAAGCGAATACGATTTCCGCTACCCCTGACAACTATCCATAGGAATCCGATGGATGTCGTCCTGTTGAAGGCAAAGCTGGGACAAAAAGGGGGATTGGAAAAATATGCCCGCCGCATCGCAGCGGCGTTTCTTGCAAAAGGAGCGAATGTTACGTTCCTCACAGCACAAACCTTTCCCATCTGCCGCTGGCCTACATTCTTAAGGCTCGAGCAGTACGATCGATGCGTCTGCCGCTGGTTAAAAAACAACCGCGCCGACGTCGTGTTCGGCATGGAGCGAAACAGAGTGCAAACCCACTTGCGCGCCGGCAATGGCGTTCATGCGGCTTATCTGAAGAGCAGGCTCGCCTCGGAAGGACAGATCAAATACGCCATTTGCCAGATCAATCCCCTCCATAGAAAAATCCTCGAATTGGAAAAAGAGGCATTCGAATACCCGGGATTGAAGAAGCTGTTTGTCAATTCCCGCATGGTCCTTCAGCAAGTGCTGGAACATTACGCGATCGATCCCGGAAAAATCGAAGTGGTGCACAATGGAGTCGAATGGGAGGAACAGGCAGATAATTTCGCCTCCTGGGAGCAAGGGAAAAAAGCGGCTCTGGCCAAATTCGATCTCGATCCCCATCTCCTCCATCTTCTCTTCATCGGGAACGGATATAAAAGGAAAGGGCTGGACAAACTACTGGAGGCGCTTGCGATTCGGCGCGACAGGGATTTCCATCTCTCGGTCGTGGGAAAAGAAAAACACATCCAACGGTACCTCTCAAAACTCGCCCGGCTCGGATTGGAGAAGCGCGTCCGCTTTTTCGGCCCTCAAGAAGATGTGCTCCCCTTCTATCAACTGGCCGACGTCCTTGCGATCCCCTCTTTTTACGACCCATTCGCCAACGTCACTATCGAAGCTCTCGCCATGGGGCTGTTCGTCATCTCTTCGAAGACAAATGGCGGCCATGAAATCCTGACAAAACAAAACGGCGCCGTCATCGAAAATCTGCTCGACCCGGAATCCATTGCGTCTTCTTTGGATCTAGCTTTCCGAAAAACCCCCTCAAGCGCATCTGCGATCCGCGCCACTGTCTCCCACCTCGATTTTTCCCGCCAACTTGCGAACCTGGTCGATGGCTGTGTCTAACGAAGTTTTGATCTACTGCCTCATCCGCGCCGCGAGCTTCCCTTTCCGATGGATGCCCTATTCCTGGATTGCAGCGATAGGAAAGAGAATCGGCAGCTTGATTTTTTATTGCATGCCGAGCTACCGAAAACGCAGTCTCAGCAATTTGGGACTCGCGAGCGATCTGGCTCTAACCAAAACAGATTTGCTCCGCATCGCGAAAGAATCGTTTCAGAACCTCGTCACGGTCTGTCTCGAGTATCCCCGCTTAGCCGCTGAAAAGAGCCTTTCTCCCTCGATTGTCTGCGAAAATCCAGAGGCTGCCGAGGCGCTGCATAGACAGGGGAAGGGAATCGTCTTTTTCTGCGGCCATCTCTCCAATTGGGAAATCTTGTTCCTCGAGGGGACGACCCGGATGAAGGGGATTGCGATCGGCAAAACGATCAGGAATAAGAGGCTCTATCATTGGATCCTCTCGATCCGGGAAAAATACGGGGGGAAGATCGTCGCGCAGCGCAATGCGCTTCAAGCTGCCCGGCGTGCCTTGGAAAAAGGGATGTTTGTAGGCATTGTGGGCGACCAGGGGATGCCCAGCAGCGGCTACTCCTTTCCATTTTTAGGAAGGCGGGCCTGGACCTCGACTGCGCCCGCTCTCCTCGCCTACCGGACGAATAGCCCCATCATCACCGCTTGGACGAAACGGGTGCGTCACGGCTATCGAATCCACTATTCCGAACCCATTTGGCCCGATCTATCGCAGACTATCGAGAAGGAAGTAATCCGCTTGATGGATCGAAGCCTTGCGATTCTCCAGGAAAGCATTAAAGCCAATCCAGGCCAGTGGCTTTGGCAGCATAACCGATGGAAGCAGCAGACTGCTAAAAACGTCTATAAGCGTTTCCGGCACGACTCCATCGGCCTCATCCTCCCTTCAGAAGAAGCCGCGCTGAGCGCCATCCTCCCTCATCTGCCTACGTTCCGGGAGATCTATCCGCTGGATTTTCTTTTCCTTTGCGCCCCCGCCCGCTGCCGTGGCATGCCGCTTCTCGAAGCCGACGACTTCTTCTTCTATTCGACCATCGAGGAGACGCTGCTCGACGATTACCGATGCAAACTCATCTTCGATCTCGCCAGCTATCCACCTATCCGCCGCCACTATCTCTCTCTAAGCGCCTTCGAAGTCCTCGATCTCCAGGCCCTCAAAAAGCTTGCCCAACCCCACATGCCTCCCCATCGGGAAAACGATCTCTCAACCATCCTCAAACGAGCCCTCTGCCGCCCAGGATCGCTCTGGACGCATGAGCAATGATGCACGCTATCAATTTTTAATTTTTACTTTACAGGATAATTTGACATAAATCTCATTGGCATGCTACCATATTGGAAATTTTTTTGAGGTTTTATGAATTGTTGTACGTTATCAATTGGGGATACAACCAGAAGAACGGTTGCAACCGCACAATCTCCTCAATTGCGTGAAAACAGCGCTTCAGGCTCTTCTGTACGACCCACTTTAAAACAGCGATTTTCAGACCTCGTTCCTCATAAAAAGACTCTAGTGATTGCGGCTTGTACTGCGATCGCATTGCTGGCTTTGGGTGGTGTCGCGGTGGCTTTGAAGTGTGCTGAAGATGAAGCTGCAGCTAAGGCTGCATATGAGGCATGGCGGGAGCGGATGCTTGAACAAAATGAGCCCTTATGTACTCACATAGCAAAATGGAAAGGGCTTGATCTGGACAAAATTACTGTAGGGGGCGGTGGCCTTAGCGTAGGCAACGAATTAAATTGTTTTATAACCGCACACTCAAAAGAACGTTCTGTTTACAACGCATTATGCGATACCGACTCGTGCCGACAATCGGATTTTCACTTCCAGAACTTCTTGAATGGAGATATGTATAACGGGGGCATGAGGGTGGAGGATAACGAGGGCAATCTGCTTAAGCATCTGACTTCTTTCAAGGATCTGTCACCAGAAGACTTGAAGAAGATAACGGGAGCAATCCAATGGAAGTTCCGTTATGCCGCTAACCAGTCACTTTAATTTTTTCTCTAAGGGTCTGGCTTCTTTTTCCGATCTGTCACTAGACGGTTTGCAGCAAATCCCCGGATCCAATTGCACGTCCACTACCAACCTCCTCAGATGCCGAAGGTGAATGAGAAGAACCCATGCCGGCTGATCGCTTCTATCTCGATGCGGATTTCAAGACCGGATCTACCGCGATGCTCGAAGGAACCGAATTCCATCATCTCGCCCATGTCATGCGGTTGCGCGTAGGCGATGCGATAGAACTCGTGAATGGCCATGGATGGATTGCAAACGGGAAAGTGGCCGAAATCGGAAAAAAACAGGCTGCGGTTAGCATTCATTCTGCTGCCCATGCCGCAGAGCCTTGTCCTTATTTCCTCCTGGCCATTCCAACGATGCGCGCTTCTAAACTCGAATGGGTAGTGGAAAAAGGGACCGAATTGGGCGCCAGCGCCTTTCTTTTCTATGGGGCTGTCCATTCAGAAAAAGACGATCTATCTGCACATCAATTGGAACGGCTGCGCCACCTCGCTATCTCGGCGCTGAAACAATCGGGGCGGCTCTACGTTCCCTCCTTCGAAATCGTCCCTGATCTCTCAGCGCTTTTCGTCCGAGAAGCCCGATTTCTCTTCGGCGATCCCCGAGCGAATGATCGACTCGACCTCGGATCGCTCAAAGAGGCGTCCCAAATCGTATTCATCACAGGCCCTGAGCAGGGATTTGCATTGGAAGAACTCGCCCTCTTGGACAAACAGGCGCAAGGGGTCAGGCTGAGCGCGAATATCCTGCGGGCTGAAACAGCTCCAATCGCTGCGGCGAGCCTGTTAGGACTCAGATGACCGTTTCAATTGAAATGGATCCGTTGCTCTGTAGCGTCGCCCTCTTTGATTCCCTCGCGCAAGCTGCTGTCCAAGATTCTCCCTTCTAACTTAGCTATGACGACTCCGGTTTTCTTGAGATAATCAATCACGACCGCTGTAAGAAGGGGGCCGACGCCGGGACCGATCACGATCTTCGCCTGTTTGAGTCCTAAATTCCCATCGCCCCCTCTGAGGAGAAAATCATTAGTGGCAAGTCGATAGGTTTTGTTCTTTTCTATCGGTTTTCCATTGACAAGCCCCTCGCAAACTCGATCGCCGAAGACATGGTCGGCCTCATAGATGATTTTAATCCCAGAAACTTGAGGAAAACTGCCGCTATTCATATCGATTTTACTCAGGCAGTATTCCAGGGTCTTCAAGAGCTGTTCGCCCGAAACTTCTACGAGTACTCCGATGTCTCCGAAAGGCAGCTCTGTTTGGATATCGTGTTTTGTAAGCTTTGTTCCGCTTGGATAGAGCCGATTTCCTCGAATCCCCCCTCCATTGATAATCGCAACATCTGCATTCATCCTCAATTTAAGCGCATCGGTGATGATGTTGCCCATCGTGGTCTCATTACTTCTGACAGAGGTGCTATCCAGAGGATTTTGGCATTCGGCAATCTCCTCTGCCAGATCCACATTCACTTGATCGAAATAATAGGCGATCCTTGCCTCGACCAACGGGTCTGGAGGATAACCGTAATTCGGAATCATTTTCCATTTGGGATGGATGGATATCTTGGTTTTCCCTCCTACTTCTTTTTTCGAAATATTCAAATCGATTCTCCCCAAGAACTGGGCATCATGCCCCGATTTATGGACCAGGGTTTTCCCATTGTACCAGGTCATGACCTCGTGATCATGCCCCCCCAAGATCACGTCGATCTCAGGCACTTGAACCGCCAACCACAGATCTTCTTCGAAGTTGAGGTGTGTCAATGCAATGATGACATCCGTTCCCTCTTTTTTCAATTTATGGACGGCGGCTTGAGCGCTTAAAACCGTAGGCGTTAGTATTACTTCCTGTAAATCGCTCATAAGCGTATTGGTCTCTTGAGTGCATAAACCGATCATCCCCACCCTGATTCCATCGATATCGAAGCGAACGCTGCCTTGTGCTTTATTGAGAGGCTGTTCTTTTTGGAAGGTCAAGACATTCGTTCCCAGCCAGCAAAACTGGGATTCCTGCATACGCTGGGTCAGAACTTTAATTCCATAGTCAAATTCGTGATTGCCGAAGACGACAATATCGACTTCTATCATATTCATAAGGTCGATCATTTGCGCGCCCTGAAAAATCCCAGAAATTAGCGAAGGAGAGAGAAAATCGCCGTTGACGGTGGTCAAATAATGCTCGGCATGAAGCCTTTCTTCCTTTAATAAAGTCATCAATTCCGCAATCCCGCCATATCCTTGGTGCGGCATGATTTCGTAGACATCGTTAATGGTGAACATCGTCAGAGTCGTCTCTACTCCCTTAGCATCCGCACCCCAAGCGCAAATGCAAAAGATGCTAAATCCTTTCAAATAGGAGTGAAATCGTTGAAACATAAAAAACAGACCCATTCATTCAATGACAGCACGATAGCAAAATAAAATATTTCCTTACACGCGTTCTGTATATATTTGCTGGCTAAACGACTTTTCAAAGACGTGGAGTTTTGAGAGCCGGCTCAATGATATAAGACTTCGTCCTCGGCAGGATTCGAACCTGCGGCCTGAAGCTCCGGAGGCTTCCACTCTATCCACTGAGCTACGAGGACATAGAGCACATAGTTTAAGGGCAATTGCGCCTCGCCGTCAAAGAAAAAAACAGATCTTGCAACACATTAATTAGAAACAACTTAAATAAAAATGGACGATTTTAGGTTCATCCCTCGGATCTGTTTCCATGGGAGAAAAAGAAAGATCCTTGCTGATGTTCATCTTTG
>CAZVXG010000045.1:0-7301 GCA_964631635.1 uncultured bacterium
GCTCCCTATCGTTTTGAGGGGGTCTACGACCAGCCTGACGGAGAGAGGAGGTTTTTTCTCGTCCAGCTATTCATTCCGTTCAACCCGCGCATTCTTGCGATCGGGTGCGATTCGAAAGCTCCTGCAAAATGCGCGATCTGGTGGCCTCATGGAGTTTTTTGCAGCGAATCGGCTCTAAAGACAAATCGACATGCGAACTATGATTTCCTCTGGATCGAATCGGAAGAGGATGAATTTGAGACCCTTCGGGCAGTTTCAGATCTCTTGAACAAGGCAAAAGCGATTTATTTGTCGACGCATCCAGGAAATTCCTTTTCTTCCTTGAGATCCTTTTTGGAAGCTGCTGGATTTACGCTGCTTTCTCACTGGTATTGGGAAGGGGAAAAAGGGAATGCCATTTTCCTGAGGAAAGAAATTTTCGATGCAGCCATGATGACATTGAATTGCTCGCCGACTCCTCGGAGCTTCGTCGATCATCCTTCCTTTTTTCCCGTGGAATCTTTTTTTCGTAAGATAGGCCAAAAACCGCAAGAACATTCCTTGGGACCAATCGATTATATTTACATGATCAACCTCGATGAGCGGCCTGAAAAATATGCCAAAGCGGCAGAGGGGCTGCAGCTTTATGGGATCGCTCCCTATCGATTTTCCGCTGTCAATGGATGGAACCTTTCTTTGGAGACGATAGAGAAAGTGGGAGTCAAATTTCCGCTAACTACGATGAAAGATAGGTTTATGGGATCCATCTATCATGAAATCGACGGGGTGAAATACCGGAGCAACGAGTTCATCCAGGAAGATGGCAGGACCTATTTTTCGATGGGCCTTTCACAAGGCTCTATCGGCATCGTCCTGAGCCATCTCTCCGTGTTGCAGGACGCGTTTGATTCGGGGTATCGGACAATCTGGGTCATGGAAGACGATGTGGAAACTGTCGACGACCCGCGGCAGATCCCTGAGCTCATCCGCACCCTCGATTCCTTAGCGCCTGACTGGGATATTCTCTTTACCGATATCGATACGAAAGATGTGCATGGCAAACGGGTGCTCTGCCGCGCATTAGCTGCAAGGCCTAATTTCTGCGTGGAGACCCTCCAAGGCTTCCTGAGCCGGTTCTATCCGGTCAGCAACGATTTTTCGAGAATCGGCATGCGCTATGGCGCTTATTCTATGATTCTTCGACGTTCGGCGATGGAAAAAATCTTGCATCATTTCAAATCCTATGGGATTTTCCTCCCCTACGACATGGATTTTTGGCTAGTGCCGAATCTCCAAATGTATACGGTGAATCGAGATATCGTATCTCATACCCCAGGATCGCCGACCGATAACAACTTGCCAAATTATAAGAATAAAGATTGATGTACAGACCCTTCCTCTTTGCATTCCTTCCATTTTGCTTGTTCGCTTCTTTCGAGGATCCTGAATTCGAGCGGGTTTTGTCTATGATCGACGATCTGAACTACCCGACTCTTCAAGAATATCGACTGATTGAAAATTATCTCGTCTCAGGGAAGAGGCCTTATCTCGATCTCTTGCGGACATCGGATGTTTTCGAAATCTATCGCAGCAGAATGAAGAGCATCGCCAACTTTAAGTTGATTGGCCCCAGCGATCAACCGCCAGTTTTCGAACATCATCTTTTCAATGAACCCGACGCGCGCCGGTGTATTCTTTTATACAGCTCTTCACACGGGATCTATCCGGCGAAAGCAAGGCAGCTGATCGAAGAAATTAAAACCTCAGGCTACAGAGGCCATGTACTCCTCCGCATCGGGGGATTTCCCAATACGCAGAATGGAGGGTTGAAAATTTGCGATGTGCCCTATTCGTTTAAGGTAGCTTTCCTTCGAGAGGCAAAACTGCTTGGATTCGATGAAGCGCTCTGGATCGATTTGGCGATCCATCCGTTAGACAGCTGGGAAACTCCTTTTTCGGAAATTAAAAAAACCGGCTATTTTTTTACGACAGTTGGAACGCTTGCGGATAACGCCTCGTCTCATCTTGCCAAAGCGGCAGCAGCCTTGGGGATTTCCCCCGATCTCTATGATCGAATCCCCCATGTTTCCTCCTCGATGATCGGGATGAATATGAATCATCCAAAGGCTGCTCTGCTTTTAGAAAGTTGGTATTCTGCTACGGAAAAAGGATTTCCGTGCATGACCTGGTGGCCTGAGGAACTAAGCCTCTCAGTTGCCGCCTGGCGCCTTGGATGCCTTCCCACTGTCCCTTTCGGAAATCTCGTCTGTGGCGAGAGCGAGCAATTCCAATTGGAAAACCGTCCAGAGGTTGAATTTTATTTAGACGCAAAAAGAGAGTGATTTATGGCGCGCGGTATCTATCTCCTCGTTGCCGCTGTCCTTGGTTGCACAGCTTTGACAGCCCATGCGGATCTATATAAATATGAATTGGCAATCGGGGCCATTTTTCAAAACGAAGAGCCCTATTTGAAAGAGTGGATTGAATTCCATAAACTCATGGGCGTCCAGCATTTTTATCTATATAACCATAACAGTACCGATGGTTACCTCTCCGTATTGGAGCCCTATATTCGATCGGGCGAGGTGGATCTCTTCGACTGGCCGATTCCGGCAAATTCTTGGAATGAATGGCTTTACGAAGTCCAACCTGCTGCTTATGTCAACTGCATCAACCATTCGAGAAGCAAGACGAAATGGCTTGCACTGATCGATATCGACGAATTTTTGACCCCGATCAATGGATCCTCTGTTCCCGACATTTTGAAAGATTATGAAGAGTGCGCAGGGGTATGTTTCAATTGGAAGACATTTGGACATTCCTGGCTCTATGAACAGCCCAATGACAACCTCATGATCGAAACCCTGATCATGGCAGCTCCCGAAACCAGAGCGACGAATCTCGGGGTCAAGTCGATTGTCCGTCCGGAGTATGTAGAAAGCTGTAAACATCCCCATTATGTCCTTTATAAGGAAGGATATTACCACGTCAATTCGGACAAAGAGCGAGATATCGATTCCAATGGGGCTACGGCTCGAGTCCATTACGATCGGCTCATTATCAACCACTATTGGAGCAGGACAGGCAGTTATCTCTATAAAAAACTCCAGCGCTACCGGCTGTGGTTTCCTGAGATCATGCCCGAGAATTGGATCGAATACGTGAAGGGGATGAATGAAGTCGCCGACCATACCATGGAACGCTTTATCGATCCTCTTAGGGAAAAAATGGGGCTGATTCCCCATCGGAAAGAGGTTTTTGAATGGTGATCTATTGGACGCTGACAGTTCTTCTTCTATCTCCCTTTTTTATCCAGGCAGAAACCGACCTCGATGCATTCTTAAAGAAAAGCGGCTATCATTTAACCCCTGCAGGAACAGCGATCTATGAAGGATATATCACACCGAAACAAAGAGATGCCTTTATAGACGAACTCAGAGCGCATCCGGAGCTTCGGAAAATTGCCGAAGTTGGATTCAACGCGGGACATACTGCCGAGATCTTTTTGGAATACGTCCCGGGATCTCACGTCGTCTCATTCGACATCAATTCCCATCCCTATACGAATGTTGGCGTAGCATTCATGACAGGTAAATACAAAGACCGTTTCTGGTTTGTCGAAGGGGATTCCCACGATTCGATCAAGAATTTTTATCAGGCTCATCCCGACAGCCAATTTGACTTGATCTATATCGATGGCTGCCACCGATTCGGCGCATGCCTTGCGGATATCTTCAATTTCAAATCGCTGGCCCGCCCAAATTCTATTCTATGGGTTGACGATTTCAACTTTCCCGAAGTAAAAAGCGCCGTTGAGTTTGCTGAGCGGCTTCGCATCATCCAGATCGTGAAGTCGGCATCGGTTCAAGATGAATTCGGGATTCGATCGTGGGTCGAATGCTGTTATACCACGATTTTCAAATGACTTGGCCGATCTCCAGAAGTATGGAGTTTTGCGAGCTGGCTCAATGGAGAGATTTTTTGATCACGGCTACATAGAGGCCATTCCACCACGAGAGGGTATCGCCGTTCGTGGGAGTCCAAATTTCTTTGTCGAATAGGATTTGATAGCCCAGCTTTTGGAAGGCCAAGCGTGTTCCATTTCGTACCTTGAGATCATTCCAATCATCGACAACAGCGATAAAAACAGGTTCGAAGATGTCATTGAAATAGGTGAATGCCGATTCCTGGCTCTGCTCCTCATGATTGCCGTCATAGAAATAGAGATTGACCGGTTGCGAAAAGATCGCTTGTTTATCAATTGTAAAACAATCCGAATTCACAATTTTCAGGGACGGATGGATCAAAAAACGAGTGACATTCGAAAGAAAGATCTCTCGAGGGCCGCCGAATTCAGACCAGTTATCGATTGCGACAGATTGAACCACCGAATCGGTGTTCTTATACAGAGCGGCGACAAGCGTTGATCCTTTCCAGCATCCGATTTCCAGATAGGAGGTTTTTGGGAATGAACACAAGTTATTGAGAAAATGTCTGACTTTCGAACTGGACATGCCGTCGATCCCTAGAACGCCGATGCTGAGATTCGAAGTGTCGAACTCTGCTTTCTCAAGGCACTCAATGACATGTTCCTTGAGAAGAAACTCATACCAGAGCGATGCATAGCCCCTGTAGCCAAAGCGATCATCGAGAGGGGAGAATGTACGGTAGTAAGAAATGAGAGCCTCTCGTTCATCCCCGTCGGCCCTTCCAATTGTCCGTTCGGCTTCTTCAAGATCGTTTTTGCCGAGTTCCGGATAAAACGATGCGAACCGATGAATGGTCAGGGCTCTGACTAAAGGCGATACATTAACAAAAGGATCCGAGGGGAAGGCCAGAAGGGCGTCTCCCAAAAAACAGAATTGAAAAAGGGGATTGATTCGGAGGAGAGCATCGGTTAATTCGGTCAAACTTGGATAGTCAGCTTCCCTCTCTTCGAAAAAGCGGATGTCGTCGATCAAAATGACTGAGTCGGGTTTTTTCGCTTCGGCAATCGCTTCCAATTCTCTGAGAATAGGTGTTTGTTCGCGACCCATAGCAGTTCCCTCTCCGCTATAGTGCCCATCGAGATAGAAAAAGATCCGCGAAGAGATAGCAAGTACTAGCTGATTGAGATATTCTCCCGAATCGCCCCAGTAAACAGAAACATGTGAATCATGAGAAAACCGCTTTTTCGCAAGAGAATAGAATTCCGCCTGAAGCTCGATCGTATGGATTTCAGCGAAAATTTTAGATGCCTCTTCCGCAGTATTTCCCAGGTAAGTCCCCGTTTCGATGAACGTGTCGATGCCGAATAGGGTTTTGAATTGTTCTAAAAACGATCTTTTTAACCAGGGCTCGGTCAAGGTATGGGGGACTGAGTAGCGGATCGTGCGGGAAGCCTCGGCTTGAGCGTTACAGATGTTGTGGGGTTGAAGTGCTGTTGCGCAATGAGCGAAAACGAGAAATAGGAGAAAAAAAAACATGGCTGGCAGGATAGCAAAAATTCAGATTATGTTCTGGTTTTTTATTGCTATTTGCTAAATGGGAAGTTGTGGAATCGGACCTTGTCTCGCCCGGATACCACCAACCTGTTTTTGTGCTTCGACCCGAAAATTAATCGATGGGAATTTTGCGCCAAGAAGAAGGAAACGCTTCATCCGGCAGCCAATGGTCATCGGGACGGATCACGATTTTGCCGGGATCAGGATTCAACCATGCCGCCCACCAAGAAAAAGTCGACTTGGGTCCGAGCACATGATGGTTACACAAAGACATCAGATAGAAATCGAAATAATGGGGGTTGCCGCAAACAAAGTAGTTATTTTTCCTGATTCTTGGAAAATGAGCGATCACCCATTCGGGGCAATCGGAAAAGATCAAAAATATGCAATGTTCGGGGAAACACTCTATCGCATTGATGAAATAGTTCCAATTCGTCCTTCCGATCCCATTGTTTGGATCCAAGGAATCTGGGAAAAAGGTTCGCACATGGATCGATACAGTAGGCTGCAGCAATAGCTCCTTGTATTTTTGAAAGATCCGATCCACCAGATCCTCTGTAGGGGAAAAAAGTTCCCGAATATAGCTACTATGATGTGCAAAGTACTTCACATAAGGGAAATAGCCATGGAAGCAAATATTTTTTCCCTTTTCGTAAGGAATTGTATAATAGGTTTCGTAGGTAAGCTCATTAAACTGCTCGAATTCAGTATGATCTGGGAATGCGGAAGTGTTCAGGCGATGAAAGACATACTGAAGATTCAATTCAGCATTGATGGCTGTTTTCAGGCTGGGGAACCTGGCTTCGCATCCATGATCGCGGGCATAGGCAATCACCGCTGCCGTCTGAAAAAGCTGATTCGCTAGCTGCCCTTGAACATCGATCGTTGCGTATTCAACGGAAAAAAGAAATCGGGTCAATAAAGTGAATCCAAAAAAATGCCTCAAGGTTGCCCTATTTTTAGGGGATATGGTACTTTTTCTTTTTCAAAAATGAAAAGTTTTTTCTGTTTGATCCCTCTGTGGGTATGGGCGATTTTCCCTATCCAATTCTCGATTCCGGAATGCAAAATCGTGAGGAACATTCCGCCAAAAAGCCGAGATTTTGCAATCATTATCCCCGGACAGCCCGAGACGTATATCTACGATGCGGAAGGAGGATATTACCAGGGATACCAACAATCCTATTTCGCGATCACAATGAAAAGAGGGGGATGGGATTGTTTGAGGCACTATGAAATCTTAGCGAATGGCTGCATTCCTTATTTTATCGATCTCGATCGATGCGATGAAAAGACCTTGCCGTTTCTTCCGAAGGACTTGATTTGGGAGGCGATGCATCTCGAAGGGGTTTCCCATCTCCGGATCGATCATGAGAAATTTAACAAGAAAAGGTACTATGAAATCTTGGAAAAGCTTCTCGTTCATACCCGGAACTATTTAACGACACGGAGCATGGGGGAATATCTCCTTGCAAAAGCTGAATATTCCGGGATCGGCAAAGTGCTCTACTTAAGCTGCGACGCGTCTCCCGATTACCTGAGATGCTTAGGGTTGATCGGATTGAAGGAAATCCTCAACAACAGAGTGATCGACATTCCAAAAATCGACCATATCTATGATACCTATCCGAATCCACCTTCCCTCTACGGCAAGGGCTTTTCCTATTCTCGCATTGTGGAGGACCTTCCGGTAGATAGGGAAGATATCGAAGAAAGGATCCGGAACAAAGAATTCGAACTCATCATCTACGGTTCTGTGCATCGAGGACTGTTGTATCACGACCTTGTCTGCCAAACCTATCCTCCGGAAAAGATCGTCTATCTTTGCGGCGAAGACCG
>CAZVXG010000046.1:0-7140 GCA_964631635.1 uncultured bacterium
AAACGCCTAGCGAATCGACCCCTGCTTCCTCAGCGATTTTCGCAATCTGGCAAAGCCCGTGCCCGTAGGCGCTGGCCTTAACCGGCAAACAAAAGAGGCGCTTGCCGATTTTCTTTCGCACGGCGGCGAGATTTTTCCTAAATTGCGCCGTATCGACTGCAATCCAGGCCGGATGAGGGCAAAGCGGACGCAGCACAGTAGCCACTCGCTTCTCGCTGATCATTTTCTCTATAGGCATGTTCAAAAAAGATAGCGAAGGTTGGGATTGTTGAAAACTCTGCCGTTCGAGTATCCTATCCTCATCGTCAAGTGGAAGCAATTCTGGACATTCTCAAAGAGACGCCCTGGTGGGTCTATCTGCTCTTCTTCTACCTCGTTTTAATAGGCATCAGATCTGCAAAGCCGCAGACTGTCCCCATCCTCCGGCTTCTGCTTTTTCCCATTGTGCTGACGATTTGGTCGCTAATAGGCCTTTATTCGAAGTGGGATTGGCTCGCCTTTTTTTCCTGGACAATTTCCCTGGTTCCCGGCTGTATTTTCGGATGGCTATCCGTCCGATCCTGGAAAATCCGTTTCGATCGAAGAAGGAAAACTCTTTCTCTGCCAGGATCCTGGTCTACTCTGATCCTGGTGCTCATCATTTTTGTAGTGAAATATTTTTTTGGCTACTATTCCGCCACCCATCCTGCAATCCCGAAAACACTCATGCTCGCGCAAATGATCTCCTCCGGAATCATTACAGGGATGTTTTTTGGCCGGATCGCCAGTTTCTGGATGCGTTACGAAGAAGTGTGAATAGACTTCGGAAAGAGTGGGATTCGAACCCACGGTACGCGTAAGCGCACACACGCTTTCGAGGCGTGCTCCTTAAGCCGCTCGGACACCTTTCCACAAAAATAAAGGGATTATCGTAAGAAACTTAAGGAAATCATTCAATCTATTTGTGCAGGCGGCTTGACGCATCGCGCATGACAAAATAAAATTTTAAATATATGGAAAAAATTAATGATTAATATGAGTATTTTTACTTCACAAATTATGGCAATTCATTGTATAATATAACGTAATTTAACCAAGGACTGTAGGATATGAGCATATCCCCTATTGGACCGGATCGAAATCGAAAAGCGCCTACTTTAACAAGTCTTGCTGCGGACATGAAACCCGCAAAAAAAAGCCAAGGCTCCGATAAAGTTGCAGCCGTTTATAAAGCCGCCTCTACCCCTGCGAATCCAGCCAGCCACCCTGAAGCTCTCCTATTGCGAAAAGGGGAAACCCCACTCCATTGGGCCGTACGCAATCACAATCACAACCTGGCTTTTCAACTCAAAGCCACGGGACATTCCCCACTCGCACCCGACAGCCGAGGCTTGACTCCGCTCGATGAAGCTGTTTTGCAAGGCGATCGGAAGATGATGCAGGCTCTCCTCTTTGCCGATCTGATGTCGGATCCGCAAAAGTGGGCCGCTTTCAGCAGTCAATTCCAGACCGCTCAGCAAAAGCTTGCCGCTCTGGCGCAGGTGAATCCGAACAAACTTTCTCCCGTTTGCCGCGCGGCGTTTGAAGGAAATATCGAAGCGCTGGAAGCTGCCACTGGACTCGACACACCGGATGCGAAAGGATTGACCCCTCTCCATTATGCACTTTTAAGTGGGAACCTTGCGGCTGTCCAATACCTTGTCAGCCGCTGCAACAGCCTGCACTACCTGACTCCGCAGGGACATTCTTATCTCGACTATGCGATTCTTTCTGGAAATCTCGTATTCTTTGAAGTCTTTCAACACTTTGGGCTCCCGTTCAGGCTCGACAGCCAAGACAAGCTATTCATCTATCTCGCAGCAAGCGGACTTCTGGAGCAGGGAATCACTGCAGACGCCCGCAAGAAAGATCCTCTCCTCTTAAACGGTCCGGACTTTGGGATCGGGATGTTCAATGCGCTAAATCTGGGATTCCAGGGATTAGGCGCCATGACCCACTGGTTAGGGGCTGATTCCGAGGGAAAAGATGCGTCAGCTACTGCCAATTGGCTGCTCGATTGTCTGCGATGGTTCAACCAGAAGACTCACAATTTCGCAACCGGAGCGCACCCTGTTCTGTCCGTGATGAACAATGTGAATGGATTCCAGCAGCTCCAACAACAGGGACTGCTGCCAAAGGCCGCTGGCAAAGCCTTTCAACTTTATGCGATAAGCCATGCGATAGGGAGATTGTTTGGTTTGTGGAGTGCTACCGACTATGCCTGGGCAGGGGCTTCGGAACTCATCGATTCTAAATTGGGAAAGGGGGCATCTGATATCCTCTTGAAAGGTTTTGCCCTTTATAAGGTCGTTGGAGTAGCGAAATCCATTTTCCCAAAAATCGGAACCTATCGGGATACCTTTAAATCTCGTCCTGCCGACGTATTGAAATGGAGCGCAATCGACGCTTTCAACCTGGCAAGTCAGTCTTTCCTATGCTATCAATCCTTAACCTAAAAAAATCTTTTCATAAAAGGCAGTCGATCGGATAGTATTTCCCCTCAAAAATGGGGGATAGGTTCATGCGTTGGTCGGTCGTTCTCTTCTTATTTTCCCGTAGTTTCCTGATCGCTGCCGACTTCGATTGTGCTGTCATCGGTACGAGTCCCATTCCTCTGTTCGAAGCTCTCTATCAACACGCTTCGGGGCAGCGCGTCTTGATTCTCGAAGCGGCGGCTTCGTGCGGCGGATCGTGGAAATCGATCGACATCTGCGGTCTTAAGCACGTAGACATGGGCTGCCATGAAATCGGCAGCTGCCCGGAGCTCAACCAGTTCCTGGAAGAATACGCGGGCTGCCACATCCTGACCGCTCCGAACCGCACCTATTACTTTTCTCAAGGCTGCTTTGAACTCATCGACCATCTACTGAAGCGCGTTGCAGCGGCGGGGATCGTCCTGATGACGAGTTGCAAAGTGGAATCAGTAACGTTCGATCCGGCGGCCCACACCGCTGCGCTCCATACGACAAATGGGACATTCACCGCTTTAAAAATCATAGTGTCCCCGGGCAGCTCTTTCTCGATCAACCCGTCCCGTCCGCCACAAGGCGCGGCCACGCATAAATTCTATCATCTCTATCTACTGATCCAGGATCCCACTCCTCCCCGTTTTTCCTATCACGGCGGCGTTTCCTCCGGCGTCTCGAGATGTATGAATCTGACCTCCTGCGTCGGGCTGGAAAATAGCGGCCGCCAACTGATCGTCTTGCAAACCCATTCGGATCGACAATTCGAAAATCGGCAATCCCTGCTCGATGGTCTAAAGCGGGCGCAATTGATCGATCCCAGCGCCTACCTGCTCCAATCCGATACCTACATTTACGAACAAGGGGCTCGCTTCCAAATTGGGCAGCTGTCTCCCAGCGAGCAGTCATTCTTCGAGATGCTGGATACTTCCCATTTTAATAGAATCCTGCAGTATACCGCCAAATGGAAAACAGTTTTGAAGCCGTATACAGAACTACAGATTAATACCATTTATCAAAATTAAATTTTAGCGCATTTCTAAACCTTATTTTTGATAAATTGTATAACTATTAATTAAAAATTATAATTAAATTTACATAAATTCGGCCCAGGCATTATCATTCACTTTAATGGATAGTCTTTTTAATGGAATGCTTCTTGGTTTTTCCATAGCGGTACCAGTGGGTCCGATCGGCGTCCTGTGCATCCGAAAAACCATCCAATTCGGGCGCCTCTCGGGATTTTGTTCCGGCCTCGGGGCGGCGGCGGCCGATGTCCTCTATGCGATGATCGCAGCATTCGGCCTGACGCTCGTCTCCGATTTTTTGCTGCAGGAACATTTCTGGCTTCGTCTGGCGGGCGGCGGTTTTTTGATCTACCTCGGATTGAAAACGTTCTTTTCCAAAACTGCCGAACCGGGAGCTGAAGGAGCCTTAAGGAAAACGCTGCTGGCCGATTTTCTCTCCACATTCTTTCTGACTCTGACCAATCCGATGACGATTCTCTCCTTCCTCGCGGTTTTCGGAGCGCTTGGCCTCACCAGCTTTTCTGAAGGCTACGCCGGCGCAATCCGCCTCGTCTTCGGGGTCTTCATCGGCTCAGCTATTTGGTGGCTGCTGCTGAGCGAGGGAGTCACCCTTTTCCGGAAGAAATTGAGTAAGCAGGTCATGAAATGGATCAACCGGACTGCAGGAATTTTGATCTCTGCGTTCGGTCTTGCCGCCTGGACCAGCCTCTGTTGGTAAATTCTCTTTTCCTTTATACACAAACAACTTGAAAAATTGGTTTCTGACTGTGTCGGACAGCCACTGAATTTGAGACCCGCCTGCACCCCACCCCAAAGACGATGCGTCTTTTCTGTATGACGAGCTCTGGATGAACAAGGAAGGGATCATTGCCGGCTGCGATCGGAATCAAGAGCATCTCCTCGATTGGTGGTGGAAGCATTATACGGCCTACAATACCTATCCGGTCGCTTTCGCCGACTTCGGCATGTCGGAAACGGGCCTTGCCTGGTGCCGCGCAAAGGGCTCCTGTTTTCCCGTTCCCCGCGTCGATCTTAAACTCAAAGAGATCCCCAAAGAGAAACAGGAGCTTTGGGAAGAGCATTATGGCGATGGGATCTGGTTTTGTCGCGAAATCTGGTTCCGAAAGCCCCTGGCGCTTCTCCGCTCCCCTTTTCCCCTATCGATCTGGATCGACCTGGATTGCGAGGTGAGAGGGAATCTGGAGCCTCTTTTCCAATATTTGCATCGAGGAGCCGACCTTTGCCTGAGAAAAGAAAAGGACGCCGTTCAAAAGACGCAGTTGAAAAAGGGATTCATCGAGCCTGGCGAAATCAACTATAACGCCGGCGTCATCGCCTTCCGGCAAGGGGCCGACATTCTCCTCCATTGGGCTGAAGAAATCCGCTCCCGCAATGACCAATACGTCTTCGACCAACATGCTCTTGCTCGGGCGCTTCGCCTGCACCAGACCCGTTTTGCAGCGCTTCCTCCCATCTACAATTGGAGTATGGGAAATGGGGCTAATCTGGATGCCCTGATCTATCATTACCACGGCGGCTACTTGAAACAGATGATCGAGAGCACCCGAACTGGATGCCCTCTGCAAAAATGAATTTAAGAAAGTTGCCTTAAGCGAAGGCGCAAAGGTCGCAAAGAGACTGACCACAATCAGTCTCTAAAAGCCGTCCGCGGTTCTGAAGTTTAATTTTGATAAATGGTACTAAGCCTTCCTGATGTGCTTATTCAGTAATCCAGCCATCTTCAGCATATCCACAGGTCTGCTTCCCAGTACTGCGGAAAGTTTTCTGTCAGGGACAATGAGTCTTCTGTTCCTTGTATCCTGACATTTTTTCGCTTTGATGTAGACCCACAATCGTTTCACGATCTGCGGACGGGTCATTCTTCTCGCACCCACGATTTCCGCAAGCTCATCGGATAAAGAATAGCTGAGCTGATTCAGCCCAGATTTTCTCTTGCCTGTTGCTTTTTTCCTTTTCGATTTTGTTTTTTTCTTTTTTGCCATAAATATCCTTTGTCTGTGAACACGCACGAAGGTGTAATTTTTTCCTTCTTATAAGTGGTGTAAGAACTTTTTTGAATTCATGCAAGACAAATTTCATCAATTTGCCAAAATTCATCGATCTGCATACGCGTTCAGCATTTGTGAAACAACCCAAGCCTGGGATTGCAAGTTGGGCCTTTCTTCGCTACTTTGTCCAACATTCGGATGGTATTACCTATAGCGGGATGCTCGCGAAAGAAACCGCTGTCTGCGGGGTTGATTTCCCCCTTGGCGGATCGGCTCGGCTTTGATGGAGGGATTCGGCGCATAGCCGGGAATCACGGCAGTGGGAATGGAAGTTTTGAGCAGGCGCTCGATATCTCTCAACAACCCATGTTCATCGATGCAGACGAGAGAAACAGCCTCCCCCTCGTTGCCGGCCCGGCCCGTGCGTCCGATGCGATGGACATAGTCCTCGGGGACATTAGGCAGTTCGAAATTGACCACATGAGGAAGCTGATCGATATCTAAACCGCGCGCAGCGATATCGGTGGCGACTAAGACCCTGACCGCTCCCTGCTTGAAATCGGCGAGCGCCTTTGTACGGGCGGACTGGCTCTTATTGCCGTGGATCGCCGTGGCGGAGAGCCCATCGTCCATCAACTGCTGCGAGAGGCGATTCGCACCATGCTTCGTGCGGGTAAAGACGAGTACCTGCTTCCAGTGATTCGAAGAAATTAAAAACGAAAGCAGCTCCCGTTTGCGCTTATTATCGACGGGATGGACGACTTGAGAAATCAGCTCAGCGGCAGTGCCGGAGGGGGCGATTTCGATGATCTTGGGAGATTTCAGGAATCGGTCGGCCAGCCTTTTAATCTCATCGGAAAAGGTAGCGGAAAATAGAAGGGTCTGCCTGTTTACCGGCAGAAGAGTTAGAATTTTACGGACGTCGTGAATAAAGCCCATATCCAACATCCTGTCCGCTTCGTCGAGGACCAGATATGCGACTTGGGATAAATCGACGGTCTTTTGTGAGACATGGTCTAAAAGACGGCCGGGGGTTGCGATGAGGATGTCCACGCCGCCGCGTAAGATGTTGATCTGGGGATTGATGTTCACTCCCCCAAACACGACTGTAGACTTGAGAGGCAAGTATTTGCCGTATGTATAGACGCTTTCCCCTACCTGAGCGGCTAGCTCGCGGGTGGGCGTGAGAATCAAAGCTCGCACAGAATGAGGGCGGCGAGCTTTGGGCCGAGCGCTCAAACAGTGAAGCAAGGGGAGAGTGAACCCCGCCGTTTTGCCTGTCCCTGTTTGAGCGCCGGCCATCATGTCATGGCCTCGCAAAACAATCGGAATCGCTTGCAGTTGAACTGGAGTGGGGTTTTGATACCCTTCTTCAGCGACTGCTCGAAGCAATTGTGCCGAGAGGTTGAATGATTGGAATGACATGTGCGCTTATAGAGGAGTCACATCTGTGGCTTCTGGACCCTTGCGGCCAGCGCCTTCTACGTACTCGACTTTCCGTCCTTCGCGCAGCGATTCCGCATTGCCATTGACATTGTTGACATGGACGAAGAGGTCTTTGCCGCCATTATCGGGCGCGATGAAACCAAAGCCTTTTTGAACATTGAAAAATTTAATTGT
>CAZVXG010000047.1:0-7065 GCA_964631635.1 uncultured bacterium
GGAGATCTTTGCTGGACATCTCATGGAAATCGGCAGATTTTTTGAAAAAACCCACAAGATCCCCGCCTCGATTCTTTACTACTCGAAAGTTCGATCGCAATATCCGACCACGGAAGCGGCAGCCTCAGCCAAGGCAAGATTGGATAAGCTACAGTCGCCCGACAATCCATGAAGTATTTTCTTTGTCTGCTCCTGGTCGGCTGCGGCTACAGGTGGCACTCCGATTCTCTTCTTGATTCCTCCCGCTTAGTTCTTGCCGTTCCTTACGTTAGGGGAGATGGGGATGGTTCATTGACAGGAGAGATCGTCCGCGCTCTTAGCGTATCGGGAATCGCCGAAGTGCGGCAAAGCAACGCTCCCTACCAGCTTCAAGCTTCTATCATTCAATCAGAGAGCCTCACCATCGGATACCGGCGCGACCGGCAAAAGATCAGCGGAGAAAGCAAAAAAAACCTGGTCGCTTCCGAGGCGAGGAAAACCCTGGTGGTTGAGGCTGCTCTCCTTGAACGGGATACGGGCAAGGCCGTGCGCGGGCCATTCCGGATCGAAGCCGATTCCGATTATGACTATGTGGATGGGGATTCGATCCAGGATCTAACCTTTGTCAGCCCAAAAGGATTCCCCGTAATCGTTCTCCCTTTTTCATTAGGACAGCTCGAGCCGCGCGATGCGGCTGAGGAAGCCTCCATGAGACCGCTCAATGTGCGGATGGCCAGAAAAATCATCGACGTCATTTTTGCCGAGTGGTATACGGATGATACTCACGATGATGGAACGAACCACCTTTGCCGCCGAACTGCAACATCTCCCTAAAATGCTCCTTTGGATTCGGGAGCGTCTTGCACAAAAGAGCTTTGATGCCAAGTGGCTCAACCGTTTGGAGCTAGCTTCGGAAGAGGCCTTGATGAACGTCATTCAGCATGCTTATGGGAATCGTCAAGGGAAGGTCGAAATTGAATTGACGATCGCGCCGGAGCACGTCGAAATCGCGATCCGGGATTGGGGTCCCCCATATGACCCTCTCGCTAAGTCTTCCCAGGTCGATTTGGAGACTGCTTTAGAAAAAAGAAAAACTGGAGGATTAGGGATCTATCTCATCCAGCAAATCATGGACGAAGTTGTCTATCGAAGAGAAAAAACGGCCAATCTCTTGACTCTGGTCAAGCATTTTTCTCGAAAGAAGTAACCGTTGCTTCCGTTTCCAGCATATCGAGAAGAAAATGTTGCAAAACTTTAAGGACATGCCGCGGCGTATTATAGACGCCTTTGGTCGTAAAAGCGATTTCGAGGGTTGCCTTTTCCGGATGGTTTAGAGCGATAAGCACACACGTCATCGGCTGCTCTTCTTCTATTTTCGGAATAATCCAAACGATAAACTGTTCATTGAAAAGGGTAACTTTTTCAACGCTTTCAATGACATGGAAATATTGGGTCAGATCGTCGGGATCCTCGTCGTCAGCCTGCAAACTGCTGATCAGTCCTTGCTCGTGCAGGAACTGCAGGTCGATGGAGAGAATGCCATCGTGAATCCAGTTTGGGAGGTTAGTAACGAACTCCTTATAAGTTTCTTCGATCTGCATCGGATTCAACATACTATCCTCCTTAGGCAGGGATTCCACCGTTCCTTCAGTTTAGCCGGTTTTTAAAACCTTGTCAAGGGGTGGGTGCTCTACCCAGAAATTGCCTGTCTCTTAGTCACAGCTCTGTACCGAAATCTCTGAAGGGCTTATCATTGGACTTCCAATTCGCGGCCATGGCGGAACTGGCAGACGCGCTAGATTCAGGTTCTAGTCGAGGCAACTCGGTGGAGGTTCGACTCCTCTTGGCCGCAAGAGATAACCGCATAAGCCAGGGGTTGGGGCCCCCAAAAAAGCATCTTTTTTGGGGTGAAGCTCGGTGGAGGTTCGACTCCTCTTGGCCGCAAGAGATAAACGCATAAGCCAGAGTGGTTTGGGTGAATGTCGGTGGAGATTCGACTCCTCTTGGCCGCGAGAGATAAACGCATAAGCCAGGGGTTAGGGCACCAAAAAAGCATCTTTTTGGGGTGAAGCATGGTATTGGTTGGAGTGAAGTATGAAAACAGCTATTATTGCGAACGGCTGCATCGATTCGCTCCCATTGCTCCTGCCTTCCATCATAGCCCATCAGCGGATCGTTGCTGTGGATGCCGGCCTCATCTATTGCAAGGAAGCGAACCTCACCCCCCATTTTCTCGTCGGAGATTTCGACTCCTGTCCGAAAGCCCTTCTCGACGAGTATCTCGACATCCCGCGCCACCCTCTTCCCTCGGAAAAAGATCAAACGGACCTGGAAGTCGCAGTGGAAGAAGAGGTGAAACGGGAACCAAAAGAAATCACGCTATTTGCCGCCTGGGGCAAGCGGATCGACCATAGTTTGACCAATGCCTTGATTCTAGGACGCTATCCAGGGACGTTGCGCCTGGAAACTGAAACAGAGGTCGCATTCGCGATTCGCGCTCGGATCCAACTATCTTGTCGAAAAGGGCAGACGATCTCTCTCATTCCCATCTATGGACCCGCACAGGGGATTACCACTTCGGGGCTGAAATGGGAACTGAAAAATGGAACTCTCGACCAGAACTTCATCGGCATTTCGAATATCTGCCTACGCAAAGATATCTCCATCTCAGTACAAGATGGATTGCTCCTCTGCTGTACACTGAAAGCTTAAGGAACCCCCTGCGCTCCGTTTCCCAGCCAAATTTTTAAATTCTGCAGAGCGTCCGCTGTTTGTTCAGTGAGACGGCGCTCCGCCTCTCTTTTGTCCAAACCCTCGACATCGCTCCACTCGATCGGAGCGCCGAAAACTACCGTGATCCGGCCAAACAATTTGGGGAATTTTCTTCCGCTTGGCCAAGCGGGGAAAGTCCCCTCAATATAGGCGGGGAAAATGGAACAGCGGGCTTTTTGAGCGATGAATGCCATCCCGCGCTCCAAGGGCTGCAGTTTCCCGTCTGCCGAACGTCTCCCTTCAGGGAACAAGATCACTTTTTTCCCCTCTTGAAGCAAGCGGACGATCTCTCGAAAAGTGTGCGCGTCTGTCGAACTCCCCGAAACTGGATGGGAATTGAGAATGCGGATCAGCCAGCCAAGAAATGGGACGCGGAACAGAGATTCTTTAGCGAGAAAATGAACCTCTTCGGGACAAGAAATCGAAAGAACGGGCGGATCGTAGTTTGAAACATGGTTCGCAGCTAAGATTCCCGCCCCCGTGCGAAAATGTTCGAGTCCATAAATTCTCAAACGAAAGCAAACCTTGAAAAAAATACGGGCCATCCAATAGACGACTTTGTAGGAAAGCTTCATCGGCGGATAATGCCTCAATTGCCGCACCAATATGAGGATTTGTGCGATCACTTCGTTGATCGATTGCTCGGAAGTGTCGATCAATACGGCATCAGCCGCTTGCTTCAACGGAGAAACGGCGCGTGTCGAATCGTTCCGGTCCCTCTCTTCGATCTCCCTCAAGATCTGATCGAATTGCAAGGATTCGGAAAGCTCGGGGAATTTTAGGAGCAATTCATCGAAGCGGCGCTGCGCCCGGATCCTCGGTTTTGCGGTCAGAAAGATTTTCAGATCGGCATCGGGAAATACAACAGTGCCCATATCCCGCCCTTCGAACACGGCGTTTCCTCGATGGCCGAAATTCCGCTGGATCTCCACCATGGATTGCCGCACTTCTGGATAGGCGGCGATTTTTGAAGCTTCAGAAGAAATGCTGGGACTCCGAATCGCTTCGGTCACATCCTCTCCTCCTACTAAATACCGCCTCTCTCCGCTAGGACGGACCTCGATCTCGTACCGGAACTGAGGCAAACGACAGGCGATCTCCTCGCGATTGGCTGGATCGATTTTCTCTTGCCTGATCCACCAGGCGGCAGCGCGATACATCGCGCCCGTATCAAAAAAAGTGAACCCCAGTTTCTTCGCAATGCATTTAGCGACAGTCGATTTTCCTGTTCCAGAGGGGCCGTCGATCGCGATAATCATGAACCTGGCGCCGTATAGTTAAGATACAAATAAATGATGAACGTATTGAAGAGGAGTGAGTCGATCAAATCGAGAATGCCTCCAAGACCCGGCAGCACATTGCTGTCCTTCTTATTGACATCCCGTTTGAGCAAAGACTCGGAAAGGTCCCCGAACTGCCCGATGCATCCGAGGAGCAGTCCAAGCCAAAGCCAATGGATCTTGCCTAGATGGAATCCGATCGCACCCGAATAGACGCTGATGAGATAGAATATAAAACTTGCGGCGATCGCACACGCCAAACCTACCAGGGCTCCTTCGATCGTTTTTCCTGGACTAATCGTCGGCGCGAGTTTGCGCCTTCCCCACAAGCTGCCGCCGAAATAGGCGCCCATATCGGTGATTTTGGTGACGACCAACAAATAAGCAACCCACCATCTTCCATCCTGTCCATTGATTCCGTAAAGGATTCCGAGCAGCATCCCCATCGGGACAGCGATGTAGAGAAGGCCGAAGGCCGAGAAGGCGAGATCGACGACTGCTCCTTCTTTTTCCTTGAAATGCAGTGCATTCAGGATCAGGAAACCCATAAAGAAAATCAGCAGCGGCAAGAAATCCTTAGAACCGAACCACTCGATCGAGAAGAAAAAGGATAGGACCTGGCAAGCGCTGATCAGGATTAGGATGGGAAGGATCATCCTTCCCCCTTTGGCTTTAGCGAATTGCCCATACTCCCAAATTGCAACGCAGGTCAGCAAAGCGACTGCAAGAGCGACGATGTACCGGAACCAGGGATTGAAAGCAAAAATCAGCAAACAGGCGGCTACAGCTATAGAAATGATAGAGGCTGCTGTTCGCCTAGTTAAGTCATTCATTATGTGCCCCCTAATCTACGGCTTCTCTTCTGATAATCAGCGATCGCATCGAAAAGATCTCTTGGGGAAAAATCAGGCCATAGCTTTTCCGTAATATAGATCTCCGCATAAGAGATTTGCCAGAGAAGGAAGTTGCTCACTCTTCGCTCTCCGCTCGTCCGGATCATCAAATCGGGATCTCCCCAATGGCTTGTATCGAGATTTTGCGCGATGAGATCTTCTGTCAAATCTTCAGGACGAAATCGCTCCCGTTCATACAATGCGAGAATTTTACTAAGGGTCCGTCGGATTTCGTCCCTGGAACCATAATTCAAAGCAAGGACCAAATCGATCTTCCGGCAATGCTCCGTCGCCTTCCTGGCAACTTCAAAGGCTTCCTGCACTGATTCAGGCAGGCGGCTAAGATCGCCGATCCCATCGATGCGAATTCCTTCCCTGACCATCAGCTCCTTTTTTTGAATCAAATAGAGTTGGAAAATATCCATCAAAGCTTCGATCTCATTTTCGGGCCGGCTCCAATTTTCGGTGGAGAAAGAATAGACCGTGACCGTCTTCACCCCCAAGTTCGAGGCGGCGCGCACCACGTCGGTCAGGGCTTCTGCCCCTTCCCAATGACCCATCATTAGAGGAAGCCCTCTTTGCTTGGCCCACCGGCGATTGCCGTCCATAATGATGGCTATATGTTTCGGCATTCGGGTCGGATCGAGAGAGGACATCTCTTCAGGGGAAAACAGCGGCTTCGGTTCGATGAAATCAAGCGGCAGAGAGCTCATTCAAAAAACCGATCCAGCCAAAGGGTTTTTTCCCTGTCCGGCCCTACCGAAACAATCGCTATCGGGACAGCGCAAAGTTCTTCGATGCGGCGCAAGTAAGCCTTTGCGTTGCCCGGCAGATCGTCGTACACTTCAGCCCCCTTTGTGGATTGTTTCCATCCCACATGCGTCTCGTAGATGGGTTCCGACGAGTGCAATTCAGAGTCCGTAGCGGGAAAATGCCGGCAATGCTTATAGCCGGTACAGATTTTGATTTCATCGAGGTGATCGAGAATATCGAGCTTCGTTACCGCCAGGCAATCGACTCCGTTCAGGCAGATCGTATGGCGCAAGAGAAACGTGTCCAGCCATCCAATCCTCCTCTTACGTCCAGTCGTCGTCCCTAATTCCCGCGCATCGGAATGCCCGGGAAATCGAGCGAGTTCTTCCTCTTTGAGTTCGGTGGGCATAGGCCCATTTCCTACCCGGGTCGTATAGGCTTTGGCAACTCCGATCGTCTGATTCACAAGAGACGGTCCGACGCCAGCTCCCGAGCAAATTCCGCCCGCCAACGTACAAGAAGATGTGACGAATGGATAGGTTCCGAACGTAACGTCGAGCAACGCTCCCTGAGCTCCTTCGAATAAGACCCGATCTCCGTTCTTTAGGGCTGCATAAAGGAATTCCTCGACAGGTGCCACAAAATTTTTGAGCCGCTGAGCAAAACTTTGATACTCATCGTAGATTGGAGCAAATTCGAGCGGAGCATGCCCATATAGTTTTAAAAGTTCCTCGTTTTTCATTGCAAGCGTAGATTCCAGCAATGCGCGGAAAATGGGTGGCGTCAAAAGGTCGGCGATCCTGATCCCGTATCGATTCACCTTATCCGAGTAACAAGGGCCGATCCCTCTGCCGGTGGTTCCAATCGCTTGCTTTCCTTTGGCCTTTTCAGAAAGAGCGTCGATCAGCCGATGGTACGGCATCACGACCTGCGCATAGCGGGAGAGGAAAAAGCGCTCCTCATAGGAGATCTGGTGTTTTTTAAGTCCTTCCAATTCAGATAAAAGAGAAGCTGGATCGACGACCGTCCCCCCTCCGACATAGCAGTTCGTATGCGGGTACAGGATCCCTGATGGCACGATATGAAATCGGTATTCGCGATTCTCAGCGACGATGGTATGCCCGGCGTTGTTGCCGCCTTGCGCTCTTACGATATGTTGCGCCCGCTCGGAAAGAAGGTCGATGACCTTCCCTTTCCCTTCGTCGCCCCATTGCATTCCGATCACGGCAATGCTTGGCATAATTTATCTCGAAAATGATTCCTATGAATCATATAGGATCGCCTCATTTCCTACTAGACAACATCGCCCCCACCTTATATTCTCTTCAGTTTTACTGGACTTTGTCCGTTTAATGCGCGAGGGATTTTCGAGTGCGTCCCGCGGGCGA
>CAZVXG010000048.1:0-6844 GCA_964631635.1 uncultured bacterium
CCCGAGCGCTGAAGATGGGGCTCTCTCCTGTCGATTTTTCCGAATCGCTCCCCTTTCCCCGCAATATCCAGGAACTGCTGGCCATCCGCCTCCGTCTTCTCGCAGGAGCCAACCTGGAGGACTATCCTCCTCTCCCGACAGAAACGAACGCGGCCCTGGATAAATGGATCGCTGCAGGATGTTTAAGCCGTATTGGTAGCATCGTTCGATTGACCGATCGAGGCACTCTATTCTACGATGCGATCGCTGCGGATATTGTGTAATACTATTGATGAAAAATAAGATTTAGAAATGCGAAAGGGATCTGAAATTTAATTTTGATAAATGATATAAGACCCCCTCCAAGAAAGAACGCTCAAAGGGGCAAAAAGATCCCTACTCCTTAGAGCACCACTTAAGAGCACCACTTATCGAACACCGAGGGAAGCTTACTGCACACGAATTGAGTAATTGCCGGAGCAACACCTGGAATAAAAGATACGCCAACAGTAAGGAGTGCTGCGCTTCCAACACCTATCGCCACCTTGGTTGCGGTGGACAAACCCTCTTCCTTTTGCGGTTGGGCGCTGAACCGGGCTAAAAGTTCCCGATGCATTTGTTGTTGTAGCCGTTGCCGTTGCTGAGCCTCCTGTCGTGCAAAAGCCCGCTGAGCAGCTATCTGAGTCTGCCTGGCCTCGAATACCATACTATTAATCAATGCTTTTAACTCGTTTTTCCCGCTCGAGTTAATCCGCCAGGGACGTTTGTCTCCGAATTTTTCTTTAACAGCTTCGTCAACAAAAGACTTACCATATCGCTCTTCCGTTGTTTTATAGTCATTTTTTAATTCTTTAATAACTGCATCTGTATTACCAAACATATGATCTCCTAAATTACCTGTTACTTGTTAAGCAAAATTATACATCAATAAACAAATTAAATCAAACTAATAAAATGCTTTTATTATCCGATTTCGAACCTGCTCATTTTTATCTATAAGTAGTTGATTATAAGATAGTTAGTTACTTTATATAGAAAAATATTTATTACGCTTCGGATTGAGAAAGAATGAAATTATTTCTTACATCATTTATCAAAAATAAGGTTTAGAAATGCGCACAGGTAAAAGCCGTCCGCAGTTCTGAAGTTTAATTTTGATAAATGGTATTAGCTGTCAACTTTGGTCACCTTGACATGGAAACGGAGCGCTCGCCCGGCAAGGGGATGGTTGAAGTCGAGTACAGCTTTCTTTTCCGCGATCTTGTGGACCCGGATTGGAAAGACGCCACCTTGAGGATCTTGCACCCCTAAAACGGCCCCTTCATAGCGAAAGGGAGCTGGAACGGTTTCGAGATCGACTTCGCGGAAGGCGTCAGGGACGACAGGGCCGTAGGCTTCTTCTGCCTGCAAGACGATTTGCTTCGTATCGCCCGCTTTGAGACCCAGCAGCGCTTGCTCCAGCGCTGGAAAGACCTGGTGCGAGCCCAAGACGAAGCTCAAAGGATCTTCACCGACATTGCTATCGATCTCGGTTCCATCCTCGAGAAATACGGTGTATTCAAGCGAGACTTTGTGGCCATTCTTGATCATGCCTAAGCTCCTTTTTTAGGGATCCCAAAAACCTGACCGTGCCGGATCATGGAATGAGAGTCAAGGGAGAAAAAACTGACGCCTCCTTGTCATATTCCCAACTTTTTAAGTCATTTGTGTATAGATCAAAAACACCGCTGGTTCTTTCCCGATAGAAAAATCAAGCGATTTCCATGTATGCGCCGGATGAGAAGCGACCCGTTGAGCGGGGGTTGTCAGCTGCACGGCGACGCAAAGCAATGTGTCCGGCTGTAAATGGCGCTTGAGAGCCTCGAGCATCTTGCCGCTCCGGTAGGGCGCCTCGATCCAGATCTGCGTAGAGCCCTTTGCATTCCTTTCCAATTTCCGAATTGCCTGTTCCAACTCCGCCTCTTCGCGCGGCAGATAGCCGTGGAAAGCGAACCGCTGACCGGAAAATCCCGATAGCTGCAGCGCCAGGATCAAAGAAGATGGCCCCGGGATCGCCTCCACAGCGATATTTGCCTGCTGTGCGAGATCGACGAGATCGGCTCCAGGATCTGCGATGCAGGGAAGGCCTGCGTCGGAAACAATCCCCCAGATCTCCCCTTTTAACACCGGCTCGAGAAGCGCCTTGATCGCACTTGGCGCCGTATGCTCATTCAAAAGGCGCAAAGGGAGGGCGGCCATCTGGTCATGCGAGAGGAAGCGGCGCAAGAAGCGGCGCGCCCCCTTTTCACTTTCGGCGATGAGCCCGTGAAGCTCTGCGACGGCTTTGGAAACGGACTGGGGCAAAAACGGCTCGCCGGAAAGCGATGCTTCGAGGACGTTGGGGAGAAGGATCAATTTACCTGCCAAGGGAACACCGGAAAAGGTCGAGGAGGGCCGCTTCATTGGTTTGACCCGTGCGCGAGAGCAGCTCGATTTCAAAGAGAAGATCGAGCCCTTTTTGAAAATAGGAAACGCCCAGTTTGATGGCCTGCGCGCTCCGTTTTTCCAATGTCTTCGGCCAAATTTTCGGCAAATGGGCGCTCCACTCTTCGCGAGGGGTTTGCGAAGCGGCGAGGCTGGCGATTTTCATGCCGAGGGTAAGCTGCGAACGGAGCGTAGGAATGAGACCGTGGAAAGATCCGGCATCGAGAGAAGGAGAACCTCCTTCCCAGACGATCTCCTCAGCGGCCATCCAAAGCGTTTGGGTCCTGCTATGGGGCGAAATACGGAAGATATCGGACCTTTCGATCGTAGGCCTATCGCCTGCATAGCAGATGAGTTTATCGAGTTCAGCATCGAGCAGGGCAGCGTCGAATCCCAATCGCTCGAATAAAAGCGGCGCCGCATCTGCCGCCAGCCGTTTGCCTCCATTCGCGGCGCGCTCGAATAATTGCTCGGCGAGCCGCTTTTCCTTGTCCCATGGTTTTTCCTCCGTGAGATCGAGGACGACGCCTCCTTTTTCAAAGGAGGCGTTCAATATGGTTTTGGAACGCTGGCCGCAGAGAAGATAACCGTAAAGACGCATATTTCCGACGAGATCGGAGAACGCTTGCAGCTCTTTTTTGTCCATCTTTTCCGCCTCGTCGACCAGCACGACCGGTTCGCCGCCGAAGAGCGTTGGGCTGAGAAGCGCATCGGCGATGGCGCGAACTGAGCCTTCCGCTCCATTGAAAACGATCGGCTGCGCTGCAAGTGAACACCCAGGCCTTAAGGCCTGGGATTGCAAGTTGGGCTTTTCTTCGCACTTGGCCAAACATTCGGTTGCCTCGCTAGAGGATAAATAAGATCGGATCGCTCCGATCGCTTTTGCCCGTTCGTAGTCATCGGGTATGGCAATCAGGTAGCAGCGGCATAAATGCTCAGGGGCTGCACTGGCGAGATGTTTTTGGAACGAGCGAAGGTTATGGTATTTCACAATCCCCAGACAAAATCGATCTCTTGTTTTACGTCGGGATGAAGGCTTGCATGAACGGGGCATTGCAGCGCCGCCTGTTCGAGCTTCTCGCGGATTGGGGGAGAAGGGAGATTGGGGCACCGGATCCGGACGATGAGTTTCCCGATTTTTCTGCTGGGAAGAGAGGCCATTTCCTTTTCCACCTCCGCCGTAAGACCTGAGAGATCAAACCCCGCCTTCTTCGCCACGAGGCCCATGAGCGTAAGCATGCAAGAGGCTAAACTTACACCCAAAAGATCAGTCGGAGAAAAGGCATCCCCTTTGCCTCCAATGTCCTTGGGAGCATCCGTCTCAATCCGAACGCCTGAATCCAAATGAGTGCATTCCATCCGTAGATCGCCGAGGTATCGGATTTTCATTTTTGTCATTAGAATGCCTCCAAAAATCAGGATCGATTAAAGCAAAATCGAGCGGCGATTGCAATCAGAAACGGAAGACAGAGCCAGCCCGCGAAACTCGCTTTCTTGCAAAAATTCGATGATTTTGGCGCAGGCTTGCGCTCAGCTGGCTCGACATTGTAAATATTTTATTCCTCCGCTTGAATTTAAAGATCCTATTCCAGGCGGCCGAACGTCCCTGCCTGCTTTCTAAAGTAAAAGTGGAGATATGCGCAGCTCAAAAGTGCAAGGATCGCTGTTATTCTTGACAAGAGCGAAAGCATTGGGTATCCTAAAATGGATGATTTTTTTCAAAAAAAAGAAACCTAAGCCTCAACCTCCCCCCGCACCCCAGCCCACACCCCAGCCAAATAAACCGAAGTCCCTCCAAGATAAACCGAAGTCCTTCCAAGAGATTGCGCATGAGCGCGTATTGACCGCAGAGGGATGGCGTCGGCAAGTCGAAATGAAACGCCCAAAGCCGAATAAAACTAAATAGGCTTAGTCGGCTGTCCCATGATTTCTACCGCGAGCATCCGGTAATCTTTCGCACCGTTGCAAAGGGGATCGTACACCGTGATCGGTTTCAAATGCAAAGGCGCTTCCGCCAGGCGGATGTTTTCCCGGATCACCGAATTGCACACCTTCCCTTCAAACCGGGTCTTGAGCTGAGCGACGACTTCTTGGGAATGTTTGGTCCTCAGATCGACGCGGCAAGGGAGGATTCCTGTAATCTCGAGTTGCGGATTCAATCTTTGTTTCACGAGACTGATCGTTTTCAAAAGTTGGACGAGTCCATGCAGAGCCATCACATGGGCCTCGACTGGAATTAGCACTTCGCTTGCCAAAGTTAACGCATTCAAGGAGAGGACCCCAAGCGTTGGAGGACAGTCGAGCAGCAGGTAGTCCCAAGGCTTGCCAGGTAATTTTTCCACTTTGTTCTTGAGGATATTTTCCGAAGCCACCTCGTTTGCCAGCGCCTTTTCCACTCCGGCTAAAAGAGGAGAAGAAGAAACGATATGGAGCAATTCGATGTTGGTTTTTTCGATGGCGTCTTCGAGTTTGCCATCTTCCGTCAGCGCATCGTAGAGTCCCTTCCCGCGATCTTTGAACCCATACCAAAGAGAAGCCGAGGCCTGCGGATCGAGATCCACCAGTAAGACTTTTTGCTTCGCCTCCGCTAGGGCAGCAGCTAGATTGACCGCAGTAGTGGTCTTTCCCGACCCTCCTTTTTGATTCACAATCGCAATGATACGCATAGTATTCTTCTTTCCCATCGGCCCCTTTCATAATTTTCATACAACTTCAGCCGGCTTGCCCCAAAAACGATGCGTTTTCGGGGTCCACCAGGCAGCCTCTCTCGCCAAAATCCTGTTATGAAAGAGGCCGTCCCACCCACATATAAGAAATTCTTCACTCTATGTTCAAGAAAAAATTCTCTCTTTCTCTTTTTCCCTTTTGCTTTGGCCCCAATTTTTTGATAAACTGTGGCGACAAAAACAAAGAGGAATTATGTTGGGAATCGACCTGAATGGTAAAAAAGTCTTTATAGCCGGCATTGGAGACGACCAGGGCTTTGGCTGGGCCATCGCGAAGGCGCTCTCTGAGGCGGGCGCCGAGATCATCGTAGGCACCTGGGCCCCGATCCTCAAGATCTTCAAAACCTCTTTAGCGAATGGAAAGTTCGACGAATCGCGGAAGTTGAAGAACGGGAGGATGCTCGAATTCGCCAAGATCTATCCCATCGACGCGGTCTTCGACAAAATGGAAGACGTTCCGCAAGAGATCCGTGAAAACAAGCGCTATGCGGAACTGTCTGGCTATGCCTGCGCCGATGTCGCGAGACAAGTCGAAGCCGATTTCGGGCGCATCGATCTTCTCGTCCACAGCCTTGCGAACGCCCCTGAAGTGACCAAGTCTCTACTCGACACATCCCGCAAAGGGTATCTCGCCGCGATGAGTGCTTCTGCCTATTCGTTCATCAGTTTGCTCGCTCATTTCGGCCCCATTATGGCCTCAGGCGGAGCCGCTCTATCCCTCACCTATATCGCTTCGCAGCGCGCCATCCCAGGCTACGGCGGCGGGATGAGTTCGGCAAAAGCAGCCCTCGAAAGCGACACCCGCACGCTCGCTTGGGAAGCTGGCCGCAAATGGAATATCCGGGTCAATTCCATCTCAGCCGGCCCTTATCGGAGCCGCGCAGCCCGGGCGATTGGATTGATCGACGATATGATCGGCTATTTCAAAGCGAATGCCCCTCTTGTCAAAGATCTCGATGGCGAAGAAGTGGGAGCAGCCGCAGCCTTTCTCCTATCTCCCCTTGCCTCGGCGATCACTGGAGAAGTGCTCTATGTCGACAACGGCATGCATGCGATGGGCCTTGCGATCGACAGCGCAGCCTTGCAGCGCAAATCTGCCGAACCTTCACCTTCCGCACCGGCCGCTATTTCATAACATACAGCCAATGCCAATCGGCAGCCAGGGGAGCGGCGAAGCGTCCGAATCGCGATCTGCCAATCGAAGGCTTCGTAACGGAAGCTTCCCTTGCAGGCCGTCTGAGCGGGGCGGTTGCCCCGCGAAATTTGGCCTAGAAAATCGCCGCTGCCATCGATGAGATGAAACTGGCATATAAAAGTCATCGTAGGCGTTCGGATCTCCACCCGGTCGCCGAGATGGAAGACCATCCCCCTTCTTCCTTCGATCAAAACTTCCGTCTCTGGAGAAAGATCGCAGAAAAGCGCAGCTTCGATCAGATCCCCTCTTCCCGGTTCCGCCGGATCGGCGAGAGAAAAGAGGATCCGGCCTTGCTCATCAATTCGGCCACTTTGTGGCCGAATGAGCTGGCGGCCTGGACCGGCTACGGCTGTGCCAAATCGATTCTCCTCACTCCCCAACGCACCACCCCAGAAACGATGCGTTTCTGGGGACCCCGGCGCCGCATGCTCAGGAATGGGTCGCTCGGTCGAATCGCTCGCTGCGCTCGCTTCGATTTTGC
>CAZVXG010000049.1:0-6788 GCA_964631635.1 uncultured bacterium
TTCTCAAAAAAAATAAGGAATTCGCCCATTTTCAATATGGGTTCATGATCGGCGGTATCAGTTTGATGTTGATTGCGCCGAGTCTTTCTCTTTTCTACGTCGATCGTCTGCAGCTTTCCCATTCCGATATTGTGACGGGACGTTCGATTGTAATGGGAATCGGCATCGTTCTCTCTTCTTTTTTTTGGAGGCAGCTTCTTTCCAAAACAACGCCTGCAAAATTGACACAATGGATCTTGCTTGGCTTCTCCCTCTATTCCTTGACTCTACTGTTTACATCCTTTCATATGTTTTGGTTTTACTTGTCTTTTTTTCTCTATGGAGTGGCGCAAGCTGGCAGCCACTTGCTGTGGTACTTATCCGGGACGATGTTCGCTGGCCCAAATGACAGTTCACCCTACACGCGGGTGAATATCTTGATGGTGGGGCTGAGAGGGATGGTCGCTCCGGCCCTGGGGGGGCTTTTCTGCAAACTGTTTGGGCCTGAGCCGATCCTGATTCTCGGGACGGCCGTTTGTTTAAGCGGCGTCTATTTCATGAGATATAGAGTTGTGGAACCGTTAAAATTCTGAATATTGACAATTATATATTTATCTATTATTGCTTTTCTAGTCATATTAAGTTACTATGCCTAGAAAATAAACCTGTTCTTTTTCATGTCTTTAAAAGTCAATTGCTGTAACCCTCTTCCCCTAAACGCAATAGAAGGCTTCGGTCCGGCCCAAGCGCTCCTCTACATTCCCGCTTATCTCTTCATCAAAGAAGCAATGGATCGCGCTGCATCGATTGATTTACCGGAGCTCTCCTCCGAGCTTTTGAAAGAAGATCTATGGGGGTTCGACCAAGGATGGTTCTGGGAAGAGATCCTCGGCCAGTACCGAACGGTAGAGGAGCTCTACGCCGCTATCCAGGAAAGACACTCCGAAATACAAAGGCTTAAAGAGACCTACCGCCTCTCGATCGAATCGAACGAGGATCTTGCAAACCTTAGCGTATTGCTCAACCCAAACGGAACTTATCAGATCGATTCGGGTCGGCTGCAGCTCATCGAAGAGGGGATCAGCGGCTCTTACTTCCTCTTGGACGATTCAGGAACTCCTCGGTTCGTCGTCAAGCCCATAGATGAAGATGGAGGATGTCTCAATAACCGGAAAGGACTCGCAACGCCATTTACAATGAGCCCGTTCCGCGATGCGATATCCCTTTACCGTTCCAGTTTGCGCGAATCGCTCGCCTATCAGATCGCTTCCGCAATCGGCGTCGCCGGGATCGCCCCGAAAACAGCGCTCGCCATCCTTGAATCGGGTCAGTTCTTCGACCTTTCGGATCAAGTGGCTTCGAAGGAAATAAGACATTATTTCGAAAAGCTGGGCTTGGCTGATAAAGAAAAACTCTGTTCCATCCAGGAATATATCCCAAGGACAGTCCCTTTATTCGAGGCGCTTCAGAGCCTGCAAACCTCCGGTCTATCGGATGAGGAAATCGCCGACCGATTTGATCAGGACGACATCGAAGATGCCAATATCCTTTTATGGACCATTTACGACACGGATGGCCACGGCGGCAATTTTCTCGTTTACCCGAAAGGGGCGGACGAACTCGGAAACGAGAGGCTTGGCTTGAAAAAAATCGACAACGGCCTCGCCTTCCCCGATGAGAATCGGTTCTTGCGCAACGCATTGGCTGATATTCCCAACGCCAAGCGCCCTCTTTCCGAAGCGGGAAGAGCCAAAATCGCCGCAATCGATATCGATGCCCTGGCGGCTTTAGCCGAGGCTCACAGCCTGGGCAGCGCAGTGAGCGCCCTGAGACAAAGGATCGCAATTCTCAAAGAACTGGCTCAAACGCCTGGCGTCACGCTACGAGCAATCAATAGAAAAATGGCAAAAATATGAAAAAAGCGATTTTCCTGGCAGCAGCGGCAATCGCCGCTGCATTTAATCATGGAGAGCCTATGAAACTCATCAACACGAAAACCGGCTATATTGTCGTCGAATTCGAAAACGGCAAAGTCCAATTCCACGACCGCTTTTTGGAAACTGAAATGAAAGAGACAGGCATCTTTATCCCCGCCTCCATGACGTCGGAATTCGAGGGGAAAGAAGTAGTCTATCTCGGCGATCCGCTTTTCGAAAAAGCCTTTGTCGAAGTCTATTACCCTCTTTGTATCGCTAACTCCCTCTATCAATGGCAATAATACCATTGATCAAAAATAAGGTTTCGAAATGCGCAACGGATTTTGCCGAGTCGCAGGTACAAGCCGTCCGCAGTTTTGAAATTTAATTTTGATAAATGATATAACTATTGATCGGATACACATCCTTATGCGATCATATTAACCTTATGTTCCAACGAAAAAAGAAATTCCTGACCGCGTGGACGATTGCTATGATCAACGTAGCGGCGGTCTGCAATATCAAGAATTTCCCGCTCCTTGCCGAGTATGGGCTCTCCATCATCCTCTTCCTGATCCTTTCGGCGATTTTTTTCTTCCTCCCCATCGCGTTCGTTTCGGCGGAACTGGCCTCGGCATGGCCCGAGCGGGGCATCTATACTTGGGTAAGAACTGCTCTTGGGTCCAGGTTCGGTTTCCTCGCGATTTGGCTGCAGTGGATCAACAACGCCATTTGGTATCCGACCATCCTAGCGTTCATCGCGGGGGCAATCGCCTATAGCATCGACCCGGCGCTCGCCTCGGACAACCTCTATGTAATGTCTGTGATCCTCATCGCATTCTGGGCTACGACTTTCATCAATTTCTTTGGAATGCGCGTCTCTGGCTGGATCAGTTCCGTCGCTGCGCTTTTAGGCACGCTCGTTCCGATTGCGCTCATCATCATCCTGGGAGGGGTCTGGATCTTCGGCGCCAATCCGGTTCAGATCTCCTTCAATTGGAAAGAGGTGCTCCCCGACCTGACTTCGATTAACCAACTCGTCTTGCTATCGGGAGTCTTGTTCAGTTTGGCAGGGCTCGAAATGTCGGCCGTGCATGCCAGCAATGTGCGCAATCCTCGCCACGACTACCCCAAGGGGATTTTTCTATCGGCTCTTCTGATTTTGAGTTTTTCCGCCCTGGGCGCCATCGCGATCGCCGCAATCGTTCCCACCAAAGAGATCGAACTTGCTTCCGGCGGAATGGAAGCGTTTCGCTTTCTGTTCGATACATTCAAAACTCCATGGATGACCCCTTTGATCGCTGCCGTCACTACTTTTGGCGCATTGGGAATGATGAATACCTGGATCGCAGGCCCCAGCCGCGGCCTATTAGCGACGGCGGAACATGGAGATCTCCCTCCGATTTTCCATAAAACAAATCGAGCCGGAGTGGCGGTCAATATCCTGATCGCGCAGGCGATCATCGTATCGGTTCTTTCTTTGATTTTCCTTTTCATGCCAACGGTCAACAGCTCTTATTGGGCATTGCTCGCCCTCGCTGCGATCCTCTATCAGGTGATGTACATCCTAATGTTCATCTCCGCCATCGTCTTGCGCCATAAACACCCGCAGATGGAGCGCCCCTATCGGATCCCCTTCGGCCATGTGGGGATCTGGATCGTCAGTTTATTCGGGATCATCGGCTCTTCCTTCGGACTTTTCTTCAGCTTCTTCCCTCCCAGCCAATTCTCGATCGGTAAATTGCTCTTCTTCGAATCCTTTCTGATCGGCGGCACGATCCTCCTCTGTGCGATTCCTTTCCTCATCTTCCACTACCGCAAACCTTCGTGGCGTAAAGCAAAATGAGCGGATGGGACTCAGCGGAAAGCTGGTACAGCGGCTGCGTCGGAGAAAAAGGGCATTACTACCACCAAGCTGTCGTGCTGCCCAATGCGCTGCGCCTCCTCGATCTGAATAAAACCAGCTCGCTCCTCGATCTCGGATGCGGCCAAGGCGTCCTCGCACGCCATATTCCAAAGGAGATCGACTACGTAGGCATCGATCTCTCGGAAAAACTAATCGCGCAAGCCAAGCAATCCTCTCGGCGGACAAAAGCCGCTTTTTTCACCGCTGATGCGTCGCAGTCTCTGCCGCTTGAAAAAACCGATTTCGACCGCGCCTGCTTCCTCCTTTCCTTGCAGAACATGGAAAATCCAGAAAGAGCCATCGCGACCGCGTCGCGCCATTTGCAGCAAAGCGGCAAACTGCTCCTCGTCCTGAATCACCCTTGCTTCCGCATTCCGCGGCAAAGCGGCTGGGGCATCGACGAACATGCAAAACTGCAGTACCGGCGCGTGAATGGATACATGACGCCGATGCAAATTCCTCTCCAGATCCATCCCGGCAAAGGAGACGCAGCGGGAGTCACTATCTCTTACCATCATCCCCTCTCCTCTTACATGGGATGGCTGCAGAAATATGGTTTTGCCGCCTATGCGCTGGAAGAATGGTGTTCAGATAAGAAAAGCGAAGGGGCAAAAGCGCGGATGGAAAATCGCGCGCGCCGCGAAATTCCTCTGTTTCTGGCGCTTGCTGCGCTGCTTTTCAAGAAACCATCGAGTTAGTAATCTAACTCCCGTATGTGCGGGGTTTTTGGATATATCGGGGATCGCGATGCAGTGGAAGTCTGCTTGCATGGACTCGAGCTGCTCGAATATCGGGGATACGATTCGACTGGGATCGCCGGCATCTGCGATGGGAAGATCTCATTTTGCAAACGGGCAGGCAAACTGGCGGAGTTGAAACGGGTCCTCGATCTCTCGGCGCTTAAACTCGCCATTGCCCATACCCGTTGGGCCACGCACGGCGTCGTCAATGATCGAAACGCGCACCCTCATCTCGATTCCACCTGTTCGTTTGCGATCATCCATAACGGCATTATTGAGAATTACGCGTCTTTACGCGAATCCTTGCTGGCGGAAGGGATAAAATTCTCTTCCGATACGGATACGGAAGTGATCGTGCAACTCGTCGCAAAGCGCTACCGGGGCGATCTCGCGCAAGCTCTCCATGAAACACTCCCCCTGCTCAAAGGAATGTTTGCTTTACTCCTCATCCATAAGGACCATCCCAAAGAGATGGCCGCCGCAGCACACGGCTGCCCTCTTGCGATCGCGATCGACGATCGAAAAACGGAAACGATCGTCTCCTCTGATCCAAATACGTTTTTCGGCTCCAATTTCGACATCGTATTTTTGCAAGGGCGTGAAATCGCCCGCATCCAAAAAGGAAAAGTGGAGATTTACGGTGACGGCATGAGAAATAAGAAAAAGCAGAGCAAGCGGATTGCCGGTACGCTACAGGCGCCGAAGAAAAACGGGTTCGAACATTTCATGCTCAAGGAGATCTTCGAGCAGCCAGCTACCCTTCAAAGGGCGATATTAGGCCGCTTCGATAAAAAGATCGCCTTCGATGAGCTTCGCCTACCCGCTAAACAAGTGCAACAGATGTCCAAGATATGGATTCTCGGAAGCGGCACCTCGGCCCATGCGGGTGCGATCGGATCGCTGCTCCTCGAAGATCTCGCCCATCTGCCGGCTATTTGCGAAATCGCATCCGAAGCCAGATACCGGACCTCCCTTTTTTCTCCTAAAACTCTCGTCCTCGCGATCAGCCAATCAGGAGAAACAGCAGATACCCTTTCTGCTCTGCGCGAGGTGAAAAAACATGGTTGCAAGATACTTGCGCTATGCAATGTGGAAAATTCCGCGATGGTACGCGAAGCCGACGGAGCCATTTTTTTGAAAGCTGGGCCTGAAGTGAGCGTCTGTTCCACGAAAGCCTTCACCAACCAGCTCGCGATGCTCGCTCTCTTCGCCCTCTACGTCGCGCAATTGAAGAAAACCATCTCTTTAGAACAACTCGCCGCCTTCTATGCCGACTTGGCAAGGATTCCAGGCCATATCCAACAAGTGCTGGATCGGGCGGACGAACTCCAGCGCATAGCGAAAAAATATGCCCGATACGATAACTTTTTCTTCATGGGCCGCCGCTACATGGTTCCGACCTGCATGGAAGCGGCGCTCAAACTGAAAGAAATTTCCTATGTGAACGCGAATGGCTATCCAGCCGGCGAATTGAAGCACGGCCCGATCGCCCTTCTCGACTCGAAATTCCCCGTGGTCGCATTCTGCGCAAACGCCTTGACGCAAGAAAAGATCGTCTCCAACTTGATGGAAGTGAAAGCCAGAGGAGCGCCCGTTCTAGCCATCGCCCCCGAACCTTTACGCGCCGTCGCTAGCGTCGCGGACGACGTCATCTGGGTTCCCCCATCCCGCGACGAGCTCGCCCCATTCTCCTCCACAGTCGCAGGCCAGCTCCTCGCCTATTTCATCGCCAAAGAACGGGGCTCCGATATCGATCAACCCAGAAACCTCGCTAAATCGGTGACCGTAGAATGAAACGCCTCTCAATTGCAATCCTCATCGCAATCATCCTGCTCCTTGCCTTCCTGCCTCAAATCCTCTCCACCCCTTTGGGAAAACCCCTGTTCGAAAAAGCGCTCGAGCGCCGTTTCGACGCATCGGTGTCGATCGGCGCTTTGCGCTTAAGCTGGCTGGGCCCTCAACGCTTACAGCAAATCGCCATTTCGAATAAAGAGATGAACGGATCGATCGACGTTCTCGAATCGGATGTTCCGCTCTGGTCGCTCTCGCAATTCGGACTTGTATTCCTCCTTAAAGATGGATCTTTCTCCTTCCCCGCTTATGACAACGCCCGCATCTCCCAAGTGGAAGCGCGGATCGCAGACCGCGATATCCAGGCAACGGGAATAGCCGCTCAGGGAGGACATTTCAACATCAATGGAAAGATCTATTCGAAAACCGATTTTGATCTCGTCGCCGATTTCAGCG
>CAZVXG010000050.1:0-6731 GCA_964631635.1 uncultured bacterium
GTTTTTCGCCTGAATAGCTCAGTTGGTAGAGCAGCGTATTCGTAATGCGAAGGTCATCGGTTCGAATCCGGTTTCAGGCAATGTCTTTTAATATCTTGCAAATCAGTCGTCCTGAGGAATTCTATGCGTATCCTTGCACTCTTTATGCTTTTAGTTTCGGCTCTGAGAGCGGAGTCTTTTTCTTTGAATGGATTTGCGATCCGCTATGACCATGGATACTTGAGCGTATTGAACCAGCAAAAGCTTCCTTTGGAGGAGGAATGGATCCATGTGCAGTCGACCGAACAGATGGTCGAAATCATCACCTCCTTGAAAGTGCGCGGGGCTCCCATGATCGGGATCGCAGCCGTTTTGTCTTTGGCTCAGCTCGCGGAGCGGGGAGAATCCCGGGAGGCTCTCGAGCATGCAGCGCAGATTTTGAAAAAGTCACGCCCGACCGCTGTCAATTTGACCATTTACATCGACCGGATTCTGGCGGCGATGCAAAGTAGTTCGGATATTCGAGCAACCGTTCTGGAAATCGCCCAGGCCATTTACCATGAAGACACGGCTCTTTGCGCGGCAATAGGAGAAGCGGGCGCTGCTTTGATTCAGGAAGGAGAGAGGATCCTGACCGTTTGCAATACGGGAAGTTTGGCTACAGCGGGCATCGGGACGGCGCTCGGCGTGATCAAAACGGCCCATGCACAGGGGAAGAAGATCCAGGTCTATGCCTGTGAAACGCGCCCCCTTTTGCAGGGCGGGAGATTGACCGCTTGGGAATTGGAACAGAGCGGAATCCCTTATACTTTGATTTGCGACAATATGGCCGCAACGCTTATGCGGCAAGGGAAAATCGACCGAGTATTGGTGGGAGCGGACCGGATTGCATCCAATGGGGATTTCGCCAATAAGATCGGGACCTATTCGGTTGCCGTACTCGCCCAATACCATCACATCCCTTTCCACGTCGTCGCGCCCTATACGACCATCGACCCAAAGTGCCCCGATGGCTCATGCATCAAGATCGAAGAGCGGTCGGCAGACGAAGTACGCGGGGCGACGGGAAGTTTCGGTAAGGTGTACTGGAGCCCAAAGAATGCCCCCGTTTACAATCCCGCCTTCGACATTACGCCCTCATCGCTCGTCACGAGCTATATTTTGGACAAAGGATCGTTGTCCCTCGAAGAATTTCAAAATCAATAGCTGATCTTTTCCCATACCGCTTTCGGGATCTGACCCCGGGCATGTTTTTTCCTCTGAGTAGACCTCTCTAGCAGCCTCTAAGAAGTCATTTTTATCAAATCTTTCATTTAAAATTTTATTATTTAAATATTTTTTATTATTGACAAATTATATAATTATTGATAAAATAATTTCAATAATTATGAATCTAGAAAATGAGGATAATTAATTTATGGCAATCCGTGTAATATCGAATTTAACAGAAAATCCTATGACTTGTGCAGCGGTAGCTGAAGGCATAGAAGGTCATTATGAAGTTCATGCAGGTTTGTATGATTCTTTTTATGAACAGTTATTTGGTCCTAACCGAGGCATGGTTGCAGAGCATCTTTTTGATATCATAAATGGTTTAGATGCAGTTAAGCATAAAAAAGAGCACGTTCTAGCGGACATCGGGGGCGGCACCGGCGATACGATTTCAAGATTGAAAGAGTTATTTAAAAAACATAATCCTTTCAGTGTCGCCGATCCAGTAGGATCTCTACATGCTATTTTGGTAGAACCCTTTGCTCCAATGATGGAGAAAGCAAAAAGCAAAACATATCAACCTAATGCCATGATTCAACAAAATGCTGATGAATTTGCAGCAGATCGAGCTTCAAATGAAAGAATGAGCATAGCAGGGATTGATGTAGTGCTCTGTCAGGAAATGATTCATCATGTTAAAGATCTGCCCGCGTTTTTTAGAGGTATCTATGAGAAATTGCATCCAGGAGGAGCTTTTGTCATTGTTACTCGACCATCAGTAACAGAGTTTCCTTTTGGTCCTCATGGCCATCGATCTTGGAAAGATTCCTATTCAATACCTCCTGAGGCTTTAAAGCCGATCTTAGAGAGCGAAGGATTTACTGTTGCAAGTCACATTCAACCCTTTGGTATTGAAATTTCTGACAAAACATGGCTTAAAATGTATGGAGCAGAAGGGGGAACCCCAGTCTTTTCAAATCTTGCTGACCCTGATGAACATCACGGCGGACTCACTCCAGGGCAAAGAGAGGCAGATATTACAGAACTCAGGACAAAGCTTCCTGCCGTAGTTCGTTTTAATGACAATCAAATGTTCATTGTTGCTACAAAACAACAGCCATCAACAGCTTCAGCTACTGCTACAGCAGCGATAAGAGTATAAGACGGCTTCGTTGCTCGCTTTGTGAGTTCTGCTCATTTCCTGCTGCCGATGTCAGCAGGAAATCCCTTAAGAACTTGTTTGTCCAAAGCTAAATTAATCCTAAGTACATTGACCCGCTTTTCCCCAAAAATCCACAAAGTGCGCCTCTCTGTATATTTTTTAATCAGTTGCTCTACGTCATCTTGAGAAATGCTGCGGGAGGATGCGACTCGAGACGCCTGGATGTAGGCGTTTTTAACGCTGATGTGAGGGTCAAGTCCACTTCCCGACGCTGTAACAGCATCTGCGGGGATCTCTCCAGACCATTTGTTAGAGGAGCGGAAGTCCTTTACCCTTTGTGTCAGCGAATCAATCAACTTTTGGGAAGTGGGGCCCAAATTACTGCCTGAAGAGCTAGCGGCATCATAGCCGTTGTCTCCTGCTGAAGAGGGGCGAGGGTGAAAATACTTGTCGCTTGAAAAATTTTGAGCAATCCATTCAGAGCCAAGCACCTTTCCGCCTTGATGGTAAAAGAGGGTGCCGTTTGTATGTTTATGAAAAAAGAGACTGCCGACTCCCCACATAAACACCGGGTAAATGACTCCCAGTAAAAGAGTCAAAAAAACCAGGGAAACAACCGATATTTTTAGAGAGATAAAAAAAGTTTTCACAAAAGCCCCAATCCATTGATCACTAAATCGATCAGTTTGATACCGACAAAGGGAAGAATAATACCGCCAATACCGTAGATGAGAAGATTGCGCCGGAGAATCACTTGGGCTCGGTCGGTGATCATTTTTACGCCACGAAAAGCCAATGGGATTAAGGCGGGGATAATCAAGGCATTGAAAATCACCGCACTTAAGACAGCGCTTTGAGGCGTATTCAGTTGCATAAAATTTAGGGCACGGATGTCAGGGAAAAAGGGCATTAAGATGGCTGGGATAATGGCGAAGTATTTTGCAACATCATTAGCGATGGAAAATGTAGTTAATGATCCTCGAGTCGTGAGCAATTGTTTTCCAACCTCAATGATTTGAAAGAGTTTTTCTGGATGAGAATCTAAATCGATCATATTGCCCGCTTCTTTGGCAGCTTGGGTTCCAGAATTCATGGCGACGCCAACGTTAGCATGAGCTAGCGCAGGAGCGTCATTGATTCCATCTCCGGTCATGGCGACCATCATTCCCTCTTTCTGAAATTTCAGCACAGCTTCCAATTTGTGCTCTGGAGAAACTTCAGCCAAAAATTCATTGACGCCCGCTTCTTTTGCAATGGTTGCCGCTGTGATTGGGTTATCTCCCGTCATCATCACCGTGCGGATTCCCATTTTTCGAAACCGGGCAAAAAGATCAGAGAGACCTTTCTTCAGGACATCTTTGAGCAAAATAGCGCCGAGTATTTTCCTGTGATCGCACACAATAAGCGGTGTGCCTCCCATTTCAGCATATTCTTTCACTTTGACGGCGATTTCATGAGGCACAGGATGCCCTACGAATTTCTCAACAGCATCGATAGCCCCTTTGCGAATTTTTTCTGTTCCAATATCGGCGCCGCTCATTCTCGTTTCAGCCGAAAATGGGATGAATTCCATTTTCCCATTTTCTTTGGGCAAATGGGCCGCATGATGTTCCTTTAGAAAGTCAACAATGCTGCGCCCCTCATCGGTTGTATCTTGGTGAGAGCTTAGATAAGCTGCGCGGACAAATTCTTCGATCGTTGCGTGTGAGGCCACTGCGATTTCAGAAGCGCGCCTGTGACCTACGGTTATTGTCCCAGTTTTATCGATCAAAAGTACATCGATGTCTCCGGCAGCCTCTACTGCTTGGCCAGACATTGCCAGAACGTTTTTTTTCATCAGACGGTTAATCCCTGCGATTCCGATGGCGCTTAGCAAGCCAGCAATCGTGGTAGGAATCAGACAGATCAGCAAAGCGACAAGCATCGTAACAGAGAAATCAATCGTGAAATATTTACCGAAAATCTCCATTGCAACGACAACGCACAGGAATATAAAGGTAAGTCCAGAAAGCAAAATGGTGAGCGCAATTTCGTTAGCCGATTTTTTTCTTTTAGCGCTTTCGATCAGATTGATCATCCGATCCAGGAAGCTATGGCCAGGATCTGATGAGATCCGAATGACGATATGATCGGAAATAACTTTCGTGCCCGCTGTAACAGAACTATGATCTGTCCCGGCAGCGCGGATCACCGGAGCTGATTCTCCTGTCACTGAAGATTCATCGATGGCAGCCATCCCCTCAATGATCTCTCCATCACCTGGAATCATTTCGCCAGCTGACACCCGGACAACATCCCCTTTCTTCATCACCTTCGAAACGACCCGACCGCGCCTCAGTGATTCTGCCTGGGCTTGATTGCGTGATTCAGCAACTGATTCAGCATAATTGGCAAACAAAACCGTCAGCCAAAGCCACATCGATATCTGAGCATAGAATACAGGATGTGAGCGGGCCAGAAAGATCCATTCAACTGTCGTGATGATTGCCCCGATTTCGGTGATGAACATCACTGGGTTATGCAACAAAGAAAATGGATTCAATTTCCAGAGCGATTTCAGAAATGGCTTCATGAGGACAGGGTTCCTTTGAGCATGAAAAATTGCTCGATAATCGGCCCCATGGTCAAAGCGGGAAGGAAGGTGAGCGCTCCGAGTAAGAGGATCACGCTGACGAGAAGCGTGATGAAGACCAAACTCGATATAGGAAATGAGCCAGCAGTCTTCGGATGGATTTTCTTTTCAACGAAAGAACCTGCCAGAGCAATTACTGGAGCCAACACTAAAAACCGGCCCAGAAAAACAGCCGCCGCTAGAGCCATATTGTATTGTGGCGTATTAGCGGAAAGACCAGCAAAAGCGCTTCCATTATTGGCTGTACAGGAGCTGAAAGCATATAAAATTTCGCTAAACCCATGCGGCCCTGTGTTGCCCAATCCTTTAAGTCCCCATGCTGTAAAGCACGCAATGGCGCTAAACCCATGCACCACAAGGACAAAAGGTAAAACAGCCAGCATCGTCATTTTCATATCAAAAGACTCGATCTTTTTACCCAAATATTCAGGCGTGCGGCCAATGATCAAACCTGAGATAAAAATCGCCAGGAAAACAAACAGCAGAACGCTATATAACCCTGCCCCCACACCGCCGAAAATAGCCTCACTCAACTGCATGTTCAACATGGGAATCAGCCCCCCCATCGGAGTCAATGAATCATGAGAGCAATTGACCGCTCCGCAAGAGACAACGGTCGTCACGCAAGCATAAAGAGCCGAACCAAAGATCCCAAATCGCTGCTCCTTTCCCTCCATATTGCCGCCAACTATTTCCAATTTTTTCATTTGGGGATTGCCAATATCCTCGCAAACGGCGCACACCCAAACACCGATTATAAAAACAACAGCCAGCGCAGCAAAAATGCACCAACCGTGGCGTATATCTTTGACCGATTTTCCGAAGTAATAGATTTGCGATGTGGGAATCAAAAAGATGAGCAGCAGTTGTAAAAAATTCGCAAGGGGCGTTGGGTTCTCGAACGGATGGGCTGAATTGGCATTCGTAAACCCTCCGCCATTGGTTCCAAGCAATTTGATCGCCTGCTGAGAAGCGATAGGGCCTTGCGCAATGTTCTGCGTCGCCCCTTCCATAGTCAAAGCCTGGCTATAAGGTTTAAAATTTTGAGGAACTCCTGACCAAATAAACAAGGTTGCTGCGATCACGCAAATCGGCAAAAACAAGTAGAGGCTAATCCGCACTAAATCGGCCCAAAAATTCCCGATCGTTTTTTTCTCGTGGCGGGCAATTCCTCTGACCAATGCCGCAGCTGCTGCAAGGCCGACCGCAGCAGAGACAAAATTTTGGACTGCCAGCGCTGCCATCTGAGAAAAATAGGACATCGTCGATTCACCGCCGTAACTTTGCCAATTTGTATTTGTCATGAAGCTGAAGGCAGTATTCAAATTTAAGTGCCAAGAGGGAGCTGCAAATTTTTGTGGATTAAGCGGCAGATAGAATTGAAATGCCAATATGACGATCACAAAGAGGAGTGAAATCAGGCTGAAACCCATTACACAGATGAGATAATCTTTCCAGTTTTGTTCCTGATGCGCATCAATTCCGGAGCAACGATAGATGAAATTCTCAACGGGCTTTAATACAGGATCGAGGATCGTCCGTTCCTTAGGATCTAAAACTCGGCAAATGTAAATGCCAAGCGGTTTAACCAAGAGGATGATTACGATGAGAAAAATGGCTAGTTGAAACCAATCCATCAAAATTTCTCCGGCCAAAGGATCGTCGCCAAAAGATACCCAAGTAAACACACGGATAGAAGGAACAGCGAAATTTGAAATACGGCCATACCTCGGAAAATTCCTTATC
>CAZVXG010000051.1:0-6686 GCA_964631635.1 uncultured bacterium
CCCTTCGAATGTATCCTGTTTTTGTCCTGAACTCTTGATCCACAGTCCAAAATAGCGCCAAGTTTTTTCCTCAAATGCGGAAAAATTGCGTAAAATCGATTCTCAATTTATCAATGGAAATTTTAGTTGATGTATTTTTCGCTTCCGAAAAAACTACATTTGTAATAATATGGTGGCGAAAAGAGGAAATAATCATGGCCAAACGAGCTTTTGGGGACTTGGAGCTACAGGTTCTGAATATTTTGAAATCAGGGGAAAGAATGACGGTTAAAGACGTCCATCGCGCTCTTGGTGGAAACGATAATTACAACACCATCATGACGGTGATGAACCGTCTCACCGAAAAGAAACAGCTCGCTCGCGAAAAGGCCGGCCTCCAATATGAATATTGGATCGTAGCTCAAAGCAACACTCCCTCGCTTTTTGAAAAGTTCAAACAAAAACTCTTTGGCGTGAAGACTGCCGCTATGGTCAGCTATCTCATCGAATCGGCCGAAGATCTCACCGATGAAGATGTCGTCGAGATGGAAAAAACCCTCGAGAGAGCAAAGGCGAGGAAAAAGAAGTGAACGACAATCCGCTTTGGTTAGTTTCATTTTTGATTAGCACCTTTCTCGCCTTTTTCTCCGCTGCCTTTGTAGTCGAGATTGCCATCGCATTGTTTCGGATTAAAAAACACCGCGTAAGGTCGGTTCTGCGCCTTTTTCCAATGTTAAGTCTCTTTGTCGACTTTTTCCTCAGCAAGCTGAGCACAGGCAATTTACTCAATCCGCTCTACTGCGAAAGCTGTATCCAAAAGCTCTTTTTCCATTTTGCGCCAGAGTTCAAGCGTTATTTGGCAGAACATCAGATCGCATGGTCGAGACATTTAGCATCTCAAGTGCCCGATTCGCTTTTTACAGCGTTCCTTTTGGTTTTCAGCTCTCTTTCCGCCATCATCTTCGTCCGCAAAATCATCCAAATTGTCTCGTTTCATCGTAGCCTTCAGACGTCGATCGAGCGAGGAGATGTATGCCAAAGAAGAATTGAAAACCAGAGCCTATATGTCGCGCTGCAAAGACAAAAGGTGAAGATTTTGGTATCCGATGAAGTTAAGTCTCCCATGGCAGCCTATTTAAGAACGATTCTTATTCCAAAAAATTTAGCAAAATTGCTCCCCCAAGATGAATTTGAAGCGGTCATTTCCCATGAATTGGAACACTTGCGCTGGAAAGACCCTGTCCTCAAACTCCTTTGCCACATCGGATCCACTTTGTATCGGTGGGTGCCGACCCGATGGTGGCTCAAAAGAGTAGACCAAGATCAAGAAATGTCAGCCGATGTCAGCGTACGGCGCTATCATCTCGATGACACTGCCCTGGCTTCAGCCTTAGTGAAAATCGCAGGGCATCGCTGCCGCAACGAACCGGGGGCTTTTTGTGCTTTTGCAGCAGAGAAGGCTAGCTCCCTATTGGTTCGCCTGCGGATGGCTTTAGATCCATTAGCAACTCCTATTGAGAAGAAGCGTTTGCTCAGGCGTGCCTCTATCGGCCTGGCAGCCGGTTCTCTAATTCTATTGGGTTGCCTGATGTAAGAACGAGTTTTTTTAACACAAACTACTACAAGCGTAATAGTTAGGCGGCTCTTTTTGCGTCCAAAACTACTACAGCTGTAGTAGCTAACAAGAGGAGAAAGAAGATGAATGCAATCGCAGATATGCAAATACCCTGGGTAGGAGACAACGTACAGGGGCATTCCTGGATCGAAGGACAGATCGATTTGACCGAAGGGTTTGGCGCTTATGATCATGTTTTTGAAAAAGGCGTTTTAGCTTTAGGCAGCAGAATCGTAGATGTGGGAGGGGGAGCGTATGATGCGAATAGCGCATATGTAGCTCAGAAATATCTCAGTGACTGCAGCGTATACGATCCTTACAAAAGAGACGCTCAGCACAATCTTAAAGTCATTGAGAACTCAAAAGTCCGACCATTTGATGCGGCTGTTTCTTTTAGCGTTCTAAATGTGATTAGCGACGACGAAGCAAGGCGAGACCACATTCAACTATGTCAAAATATGTTGAAGACTGGCGGTAAGGCTGTTTTCAAAGTGTGGCCGGGCGATGGGACGGAGATTGGAAAACAAACTGCAAGCGGTTACCAGAGCAATCGGGACATCCATACTTATGTAGATGAGATCCGCGATATTTTCGGCTTGAACAATGTCGCTTTTGACTCCAAAAATAAGATCATCACCGCTATCAATCAGTCCGGTGCAAGGCGGTTCCGATCGGTTGCTGCTTGAAAAAGAGCTCGAGACGGATGTTGCGAGAGGTGATTTTTTTAGAAGAGCCCGGAAATATGAAAAACTCGTCCCGGCTTCTCCAAAATAGTCCCCTCCGGGAAAACGTACACAACTGGCTCCCAGTCTCGGGTCTCATGATAAACAATCCCTTTTTCCATGAATTCGACTTTTTCCTCTGCTGGTATGAAATACTCGTGGTCGATGATGAATAAATAAAGTCCATTTTCCGAAAGAGAGGCTAAGTGGTCCAAGACCCTTCGTGTTTCATAGCGCGACCTATCCGATGAAGAAAAAAGATCCCCATCGATCCGGTCATGATAAAAAGAGACCTCAGGGTTTTTTAAATGGATGCTGGAATAAAGGGTTTTTCCATAAGGAAAGAGAAGTTCTCTTGCTGAGAGAAACTGATAATCTCCCGGCACAGCCTCTATGACGACGGAATGATATCCTTTGCTTGACGCATATTCTTTTAGCCTGTCAGTGGCGAAATTCGCGTATTCCTCATATAGATCGTTCACGTGAAAAGTTCCCACATCTCCATAACGTTTTACAAGTTCGTCTAGAGTCCAGAAAAGGAGCTTGTATTGCTCCTCCGGTTTATAATTACCTTGCCCGGATTCTTGCAGGTTGTCGATATAGTTCTCCTTTGCAGAAACTTCTTTGACCTTCATGAGAACGGTTTTGACTTGGGAGGTCTTCGTGTGGCCATCAGCCCCATAGTTTCCAGCCCCTAGCTCCAAGTGAGCCCAGCCGTTTTGTCCTTCTGCAGAAAAGGCGCAGCAAGAAAAAATAAGTAAGCTAAAACGAATCCAGGTGATCATGTTTGCCTCTCAAAGGAAAAGCGGATCTTATAGCAAAGATTAGATTTGCATACAATTTTTCTGCAATTTGCGCGCCTCCTGCTTTTCGCTGGAGGTGTTGGAGAAAAAAAAAGAAGCTAGCGGAAATTTATTTTGATGCGCAATTTGTTGCGATAGTTACTCGAATGATGTGGGCCAAGTTCCATAAAATTCCCATTGTGTTGAAACGGCTATTCAATTATGAGAAGTTATTTGGAGGTTTGAGGAAAATTACCTTGGAGCTTTTAAAATATACTTGGACTTTCGATAGAGAGAAAAGGGAAAGAATTGAAGAACTCGTTAAAAAATGTCCCTCTAAAGACGCTGATCAATATTTGGGATCAATTGAAAAAGGACAGGTTGTTCTTCTTGAGCCAACAAGCAAAATCCCAAATAGGGGGAGATGATTCTGATGACGGCTTCTTTTAAAATTCGTCATGCCTGTATAGAGGATACTCCTCTCATCTTACAGATGGTTCGGGAACTTGCTGACTTTCAGCAGCTTTTGAATCAAGTGGTGACTGATGAATCCACTCTTCAACATAGTCTTTTTTCTGATCCCAAAGGGCCAGAAGTATTAATAGCTGAAAAAAATAAACAACCAGTAGGATTTGTCCTATTCTTTTATAATTTTTCCACTTTTTTAGGAAGAAAAGGCATTTACATCGAAGATTTGTATGTCCGTAAAGAATATCGAGGAAAAGGCTATGGGAAGTTGATTTTAAAAGAGGTATGTAGGCTAGCTAAAACAAGAAATTGTAGACGCGTTGAATGGAGGGTTCTCGATTCGAATGAACGAGCAATCAACTTTTATCAAAAAATTGGCGCAATGCCTATATTTAATTGGACTATATTCAGGCTCACAGAAGAATCCATCAATCGATTAGCGCGGTAGAAGGATATGTCTAAGAGAATACTTATGATCGCTGGCCCCAATGGGGGTCGATCTTGACTATGGGATGGGACCAAAAGCATCCAAATAATGTAAAACAAGGCGAAATAGAAAATAAGTCCAGGGAATCATGAATTCACACGATATCTGTCAGAGAGCCGATGTGAAGGGATACGATTTCTTGGAGGATCTCGCCTTGGATTTGCGCTCGAGCTGGCATCACAGCACCGATGCGATCTGGCGCCAGCTTGATTCAGAATTATGGGAGCTGACGCAGAATCCCTGGGCTGTCTTGCAGACAGCATCGAGAGCAAAACTAGGTAAGATCCTATCTGACAAAAAATTTAGCGGCTTGATCGAGACCCTTGCCAACGCAAGGCAAGCCGATCTGAGCTCGCCTGCCTGGTTTCAGAAAAATCACGCTAAATCGTCCCTTTCATACATTGCCTACTTCAGCATGGAATTTATGTTGAGCGAGGCGCTTCCCATCTACTCCGGCGGCCTTGGCAATGTGGCCGGCGATCAGCTCAAGGCCGCAAGCGATCTCGGAGTGCCTGTCATCGGCATTGGATTGCTCTATGCCCAAGGATATTTTCGGCAGTTCATCGACCAATACGGCAATCAACAGGAGCTCTATCCCTACAACGATCCGGGCCAATTGCCAATAAGGCCTTTGCGATTGCCGGATGGAGAGTTGCTCCGCATGAGAATCGATACGCCTGGCTGGCCGCTTTGGCTGCGCGCTTGGGAAGTGACAGTAGGGAGAAGAACTCTTTATTTATTGGACAGCAACGATATAGCCAATTTTCCTGCGCATAGAGGGATCACGAGCGAACTCTACGGAGGTGATCCGGAACTGCGTTTCAAACAGGAATTGATTCTCGGCATTGGGGGGTGGCGCCTCCTAGATCTCCTCGGCATACAACCAGAAGTTTGCCATATGAATGAAGGGCATGCAGCGTTTGCTGTATTGGAACGGGCTTATAGTCTCATGCAAAAGGCGAAAGTACCGTTCGACGTAGCAATGGCTGCGACTCGACCAGGCAATCTCTTTACGACGCATACCGCAGTACCCGAAGGATTTGATCATTTTTCTCCCGACCTCATTGCTAAATATTTGAGCAACTATGCGAAAGACAAACTGGGGATCTCGATCGATCGATTGATTTCATTGGGCCAGTCGCAGCCATATGGAGATTTTAACATGGCTTATCTAGCCATCAGGGGAAGCGGCCACGTCAATGGCGTAAGTCAATTGCATGGAGTGGTAAGCAGGCGTCTTTTTCGAGATTTATTCCCCCATTTTCCAGAGGAAGAAGTCCCTGTCGGATCTGTGACGAATGGAGTCCACGTGCCGAGTTGGGATTCTTCTGAATCCGATGATCTTTGGACCGAGGCTTGCGGCAAAAACCGATGGCTTGGAAAGACAGAGGACCTGGAGGAGAAAATTCGCGCTGTGCCGGAAACAAAAATCTGGCAAATGCGCAATCAGCAACGGCAAGCTCTCATCGATTATGCGCGTACTCGACTGGTTAGGCAACTTGGAGTCAGGGGCGCATCCGCCGATGAGATTGAGAGAGCCAAAACATTTTTAAATCCGGATGCTTTGACTTTAGGTTTTGCCCGCCGCTTTGCCTCTTATAAAAGGGCCGATTTGCTTCTTGCCGATGAAGATCGGTTCTTGAGGCTATTGACCAATAGAGATCGCCCTGTACAACTGATTATCGCTGGAAAGGCACATCCTGCTGATCGCGTTGGGCATGACTTAATCAGAAAATGGATGCATTTCATTTCCAAGTTTGATGCGCGCTCTTCAGTCATCTTCCTTAGCGATTACGACATGATTTTAACAGAGCACCTTGTGCAAGGAGTCGATTTGTGGATCAATACCCCCAGGCGGCCCTGGGAAGCAAGCGGAACGAGCGGAATGAAAGTGCTCGTCAATGGAGGACTGAATCTTTCGGAGTTAGATGGCTGGTGGGCGGAAGCTTATTCTCCCGAAGTGGGTTGGGCTCTGGGAGACCGGATGGAACACGGCGACGACCCTAACTGGGATCAAGCGGAAGCAAACGTTCTTTACGATCTCTTGGAAAAGGAAGTGGTTCCAGAATTTTATACGCGGGATGATCGACAGATCCCCACTGCATGGACGGCGAAAATCCGAGAGAGCATGGCCCGATTGACTCCCTATTTTTCTACGAACCGCACAGTTCGCGAATATACCGAGAAATTCTATCTTCCCGCAGTGGCCGAGTATCGCAAGCGAGTGGAAAATAACGGCCGTGTAGCAAAACAAATTGTCGATTGGAGGCATTCCCTGGAACAGAATTGGGGCAAATTGGGATTTGGCGAATATAAAATCGAAACCGATAAAGATCGGCATCTCTTTGAGGTACAAATCTATTTCAATGATTTGGACTGGCAGGCAGTGAAAGTAGAGCTTTATTCAGCAGCCCTGACAAAAGAAATGGTCGATCAGGGACAGATTCCAAATGCTCCGAACGGGCACATCTATCGCGTAGAAGTTCCGGCAGTAAATCCAGCATCCAGCTTCACGCCTCGAATCCTGCCCTATTTCCCAGGCGTTGCGATACCTCTCGAATCAGCTCAAATTCTGTGGCAAAGATGAACATCAGCAAGGATCTTTCTTTTTCTCCCATGGAAACAGATCCGAG
>CAZVXG010000052.1:0-6645 GCA_964631635.1 uncultured bacterium
TTGTTTATGAAACAACCGATTTTTTAAAAATTTATAGAGAATCAACATCAGATAAAGATCTATGCGCGCTTTTACAGACTAAATACTGTTTAGATTTAAAAATTAGCGATGATGATTTGAAGGTTTTCATAGAGATTGAGGACAAAATCAAAAAAGATTTTTTTCTCAATGGAAACTATCATCTCTCTGAAATCGACTATCCTTTTTTACTCAATGCCTGCAGAAAAATTCAGTCGATGTCCAAGCCTGGAGATACGCTTATTTTTTTAGGCCGAACTCCCTGTTGGTTGTACGTAACTCTCAAAACCTTGAACATCATTGAAAATAGGGATTTGCATCTGCTGCACATTTCTTATTCCGGAGGGAATAACTCAAAGCAGAATCTGATCCCAGTGATCAAAAATGAAGCAGAGTTTGCAAAGGCATATTCGGCTTTTCTCTGTAATGAAATTAACTATTTCGGCATTGAGGACGGCAAGAAATCTGCCATTGAATTGATGGATGAGAAATTTTATCTGTCTTATAAATTTATATCAAAGATCATTCGTCCAGAAGCGCTTAGTCATTACTTAACCATTTTAAGGAAAATCTTTTCGGAAGATTGCATCAATCAATCTAAACGCATTGTTATTATTGACAAAATCGTTACGGGGAACACTTTAAAAGGGTTTATCGATCTTTTGGGTGTTGCATTCGGAAGCGAAAAGATCAACAAGAAGGTGTTTTACATAAAACTGGATGATGCTAATGCGGAAACAAAGCTTTCGTTTAAACAATTTTCCTGTGACAATAATTATATAGTTTATTTGGGAGGGCTGTCTTTATCCAGACCTCTGATTCGATTGCTCGACGAGGCTCCTTTGGAAGAGTGTCTCTTTTATTACTACCCTCCTGCTTTATGGGGAAAAAATCTATCAAAGTTCTTACCAGTGTATGATAACGATCGTTCAAAAACGATATTGAGCAATCTTATTTCCTTTGTTTCCAGGGAAACAAAAACTGCTCTCGGCAAGAATTTTATATTCGATTGCATCATGAACGAAGTACGCAATTTCAATAGTCACTACTCCGGTTTTCCCGTATGAACTTTCAGAAAAAAAAATGGCGTGGGCTTGCGGCATTGATTCCTGGAATTGCGATGATATTTCTGGATCAGAGCATCCTCCCTGTTGCTTTGCCTACGATCCAGAAAGAATTGGGTAGTCAAAATGTGGCTTTGCAATGGTCTGTCAACGTCTATTTGCTCGTCATCGCCATGCTCGTTTTGATAGGTGGAAAGTTAAGCGACCGGATTGGCCATCGGAAAACATTTTTATGTGGGATGTGTTTTTTCACTCTATCTTCCGCCTTTTGCGGGGTGAGTCAAAATATTGGAATGCTCATTGGAGCGCGTGCGTTGCAAGGGGTTGGAGCTGCACTGATATTCCCTTCGTCCACAGCCCTTTTAGGGCTCATTGTCCCTCCCCATGAAAGAGGGCGCTCATTGGGTTTCAGTGTCAGTGTGGGGTCTTTATTTTTGATGCTCGGCCCTTTGATCGGGGGCTATTTGACAGAACTGGTTTCATGGCGGTGGATTTTCTGGATCAATTTACCCATTGCTATCATCGGAGTCGTTTTAACTAGGATGTATTTGCCAATCCCCAACCCGGGCCATCAGAAGATCGATGCCTTGGGTTTTCTTTTTTTCGCTTTTTGCTGTTCCAGCGCGATCACCGCCTTGATGCAGGCCCAAGTTTGGGGGTGGCTTTCGTGGGAAACATTTGGATTGACATTCGCGGCTATAATTAGCTTGGTTCTCCTCTTATTAAGAGAAAAACGGTCGGCTCACCCATTTCTCGAGATAGGGCTATTTAAACACCCCACTTTTGCCTCAATCAATCTGAGTATCAGCATCGTTCAGTTTGTTCTAATGATCACTGTTTTTCGCGCCATCTATTTTCAAGAAGTTCTGGCCTATTCTCCATCGCAAGCGGGGCTATTGACCTTTGTCTCCACAGCTCCGATCCTTTTCTTATCTCCCTTAGCGGGTTATCTCTCCGATAAAGTGAGTCCTAAATTGCCCATCGCTATCGGTTATTTGGCTCTGATCTATTCGTTCATGTGGTTTGGCTTTTCCAGCTCTCCGAGTCTAGTCGGATTGCTGAGTGCTTTGATCGCATTTGGAATTGGGATGCCGCTGATTTTTACTCCTTCCTACTCTTCTGCGATGGGATCGGTCCCTCCAACGAAGATGGGGGTCGCTTTTGGAATAGTTTCCGCACTTCGGAATTTCGCTGCTGCTCTGGGTTTGGCCCTCATAGGCCTTTGGATCAACACTGTAAAAAGCCGTCAGGTCGAAAGCCGCACCCCGCAAGAAGCCCAGAGCGCTGGCTTTTCCAGCGTCCATTTCGCGCTGGGATTTTTACTCATCGCAGCTTTTGCAGTCGTTTTTATCCTGCATCGGCGCAAATCGGCCCATCATCTTCCTGAAGCTCCCGCTGAAGGTTGGGATTGATACCCTATTTTCTTGCAAAATAATCTTTTTCCTCATAAGATTCCGTCTCTTAATCTTGAGGTGTTTATGAAAAAAATCTGGCTATCCCTGCTCGCCTTGGCATCTGCCGGTTGGGGCGACGATGCCATGGAATTGCTGATCGGGCCTGAGGAAATCGACGCGAGGATCCAAGAAGTGGCGAACCAGCTCGTGGAAGAATACCGGGGAGAGCCGCTGACTATCGTGATGATCATGAAAGGGTCTCTCTGCTTAGTCGCCGACCTCATCCGCGCCCTCCCCATTCCCTGCACCGTCGACGCCATTCGAGCGAGCAGCTACGGCAAGAATGGGATCATCCCAGGAGAACTCTATATTACTGGGATCGATCAACTCGATCTGGCTGACAAAAACGTCCTCGTAGTGGACGACATCCTCGATACGGGAAACACGATGGCGACCATCGTCGCCAAGCTGCAGCTCCTGAAGCCCAAAAGCCTCAAGTCGCTGGTACTCCTCTTGAAAAATGTCTCCCGCCTTCCCGCCCGCCATCTGCCTGATTTCATCCTGTTTCACCTCGAAAACCGATTCGTGGTCGGCTATGGCCTCGACTACAAGGAGCTCTACCGGAACCTCCCTGGCATCTATGCGTTCGTCGGTGACAAGCCCCCTTTCTAATTTATACCATTTATCAAAAATTAAACTTCAGAACTGCGGACGTCGGAGGAGAATGTAAGCCTATTCCTGCACGAGTTTGAATCGGGGGAGAAGTTGCCCTTCTACCAAAACATTTTCTAAGAACATAGTCACTGGACGAACCCAAACCTCGCCGTCTCCATATAAAGCTTGGTAGACAACTAGCTCTTCAAGCGTTTCGCTATGCCGAGCAATGGCGAGAATTTTATAGTGCTTTTTCTTGTAGTGCTCGTAAATACTTCCTATGACTATAGACTTTGCAGCTAAAGAGAATGGAGACAGCTGTTTTGTCATCTAGATTTCTTCTTACGCTGAGCGATAGATCGTTTCTTTTTATACCATTTATCAAAAAATAAAGGTTTAGAAATACGCAATGGATTTTGTCGAGTCGCAGGTAAAAGCCGTCCGCAGTGCTCCCCTTTGGGGACTGGCTGGCGAAAATATGATCAATGTGCTTGAAATCAATCTCGAACTCCAACAAAAGTTCCACTTTCCTTGAGCAGGGATGCAATTCGATTTAATCCTGGCAGGATCTGATCAGGGGAATGCAATGCGGCAGGAGATCGATCTGGAGAGTAGACCAGGAAATGATCGATCGCTTTCGATCTGAACGTATAAGGGGAAATGTTGGTGCAATAAGGAGAATAGAGCGAAAACGGAGAGCCGTTTTGAAAAGCTTGCTGCATCGCGTCCACCATCTCCAATTCATTGAAGTTCATGTCTCCCATGGCAATCGCGCTCAAGGCAGGATCGAATGTATCGCTTAAGTAGCGGGCAAATTCAAAACGGCCCGGTTTTGTCGGATCTCCAGGCAAATGGGCGTTCACAATACGGAGAAGCTGCCCATTATCCAGACGGCGGATCAAAAGATCCTGGAGCGTTTTATAGGGCTCATTGGAAAAGATGCCGGATACTTCTTTTGCCTGTATTAGTTCGAAGCGACGCCGGTCGAAAAGGACAGCCTCGCCGTGGTTTGCAATGATTTCAAAATGAGCGGGGAATCGAGAGCGCAGCTCCTCAATAAAGGGTTTGCTGCATTCCTGCAGGGAGAGAACGCTGCGCGGATGGATTGGGTGCGAGATCATTTGGAGAATCAAATCGGCGACGTGCCGGTCTCGAATCGTAAGTTTGGAATCTCCGATGTAGACATGTTCATCGGCGATCATCGAACGGCTCAATCCCTGGGAATTCTTTTCAGTCACCCAACTCATGTAGTTGGCATCCAATACGTTCCAGGAAACGAAATGGAAATCGTCGAAAGTCATAGCGATCGGGAGGTGGTCTGAGGGGAATTGCCACTGCTCTTGCAGCTCGCCTACATAGGTCCCCATAGGTCGCAACAGGGGGACGGCGGCCGTTTGAAACAACAGGTTGCGAATAGAGGCGCGTTGAGAGGGTTGCTCGACTAGGGATGAAGAAGATGGGGCTGCTGGCCTGGCAACAGGTGCAGAGAGGAGGGACAAACCCAGCAAGGCAGAAATTTTTAGATCTGACATAAATACAGCTCCAATTATTGGTTTTCCATGTAGATTATCAATATTCTGTGTTTATTACAATAAACTAATAAAAAATATTTAATACCATTTATCAAAATTAAAACTTCAGAATTTCTGAAGCTTTGCCACGCATTCGACATGGGCTGTTTGGGGGAACATGTCGAAGGGCTGGATTAGGTCGGCTTTGTATCCAAAAGTTCCCAGGATCCTCAAGTCTCTGGCCAAAGTGGCCGGATCGCAGGAAATATAGACGAGTTTCTTTGGAGAGAGACGCCCGATTCCATCCAAAACAGAGGGATCGCATCCTTTGCGAGGGGGGTTCAACAAGATGAGATCGGCTGATGTCAGGGTAGCGATAAACGCTGATGCCTCCGCAAGGACGAAGAGCGCGTTGCCGATTCCATTGCGTTGCGCATTTTCCTTAGCGTCCGCGACCGCTTCAGGGACGCACTCGATGCCGAGCACGTTCTTTGCATGCCGGGCAAAATTTAAGGCAAGCGTTCCTACGCCGCAATAGGCATCGAGAATAGTTTCTTCTCCTCCGAGTTCGGCGAATTCAAGGACCTTGGAATAGAGGCGCTCAGCCTGGGCAGGGTTGACCTGGAAAAAAGATGCGGGTGAAATCTTGAAGCTGAGACCGCATAGAGACTCGGTAATGGACCCCGAGCCTTTCAATACGCTATATTCGCTGCCCAGGATCACATTGTCAGGTCCTGTATGCCGATTCTGCACGACTCCTTTTACCCAGGGACAAGAGGCGATGATTTCCTCTGCGGCGCGCGATAACAGAGGGGTAGGATGGGCATTTGTAACGAGAAGGACGAGCGTTTCTTGAGTTCGAAGCGCGCTTTTAATGAGCACATGGCGCAGCTCTCCTCTCCCAGTCCCGGGATCATAAGCGGAGATTCCCGATCGCTGAAGGATGGGGCGAACTTGGCTGTAAGCCTCTTCTCCCAGGGAGCAGTGGATCGGGCATTTCTCCAGTTCGACCAGGCGATGGGAAGAACGTTCGTAAAGACCGAGCGCGATCCCATCGCCCCTCTGTCTTACAGGGAGCTGGATTTTGTTCCGATAGCCGAGTTCTAACGGCGAGGGGAGGCAAGGTTCGACGCGGACCTTTTCGAGCTTGCCGATGCGCGTCATGGCGTCGATCACCCGCTGCCGTTTGACCTCGAGCTGTTTGGGATAGGAAAGGTGCATGAGTTGGCATCCGCCGCATCTCCCGAAGAGTTCGCAGGGAGGCGCGGCGCGGTCGGAAGAGGGGTTCTCGATCCCGAGGAGCTGGGCCCGCCCATAGCGCTTTTGGCATTCGACAAGACGGGCTTCGACCGTTTCGCCAGGCAAGGCGCCGTCGACGAAAACCGTATAGCCGTTGCAGGAGCCGACGCCCTCCCCATTGCTGCCGATCCCATGAATTTCAATTCTAATGAGTTGATTGATCTGGAATGCGCTCATGACGGTAATTTTATGGGGAACAATCCATTCTTGAAAATAAGCATGTTTTTTATCGAGAGAAGTTGACATAATCGACGCAAATTCAGGAGGCCGATGGGGTTCAAAAACTTAAATTTTCATGATAAATTATTTAATACTATTATAAAGACAGGGTTGACTACACCCACCCCAATTCAGGAAAAAGCGATTCCCTTGATCATGGCCGGCAAGGATCTGCGCGCATCAGCTCAGACAGGGACCGGCAAGACTGCCGCCTTCATCCTGCCTGCTTTGCATCGGTTGATCTCGAAAGAAGCGCTGGGCAAGGGGCCTCGGATTCTGATCCTGACCCCCACGCGGGAACTGGCCATGCAGGTCGCGAATGAAGCGTCCAAATTCAGCGTCGGCTTGCCCCATCTCAGGACGATTTGTGTTTTTGGCGGGGTTCCCTATCCGATGCAGAATCGGCAGCTCAACGCCCCTTATGATATCCTGGTGGCGACGCCTGGACGCCTGATCGACCATCTCGAAAGGAGGCGGATCGATCTC
>CAZVXG010000053.1:0-6641 GCA_964631635.1 uncultured bacterium
TTGCAGAAAAATCATCGACTTCTGCATCCAAAGCAGGTTATGCAAGAAGTCTATTATGCGAATAGCGCTTTCAATGCTTTCAGCGTCTCTTCCATCGGGGCTTTTTCTTCGATCTGTTGTTTCAGGAAGCGATTCACCCGATCGATATATTTGAGCGCGAAGTCGGCGTTTTTATCGGATCCGGGTTTATATTCCCCGATGCGGATCAGCAGCTCGTTTTTCTTGTAGTTGGCGAGTACTTCTCTCACTTTTCCGATCAAGTCGAGATGCTGCCGATCGACGATCTGGGTAAGGACGCGGCTGACCGATGCGAGGACATCGATCGCAGGAAAATGATATTGCCGCGCCAGTTCTGAAGAAAGGATGATGTGGCCGTCGAGGATGGAACGGACCTCGTCGGCAACTGGTTCATTCAGGTCGTCTCCCGCGACGAGGATCGTATAGAAGGCGGTGATCGATCCCTTTTCCGAATTTCCTGAGCGCTCGAGGAGACGAGGCAAGATGGCAAAGACCGAGGGGGTATAGCCGGCGCGGGCGGGAGGCTCTCCGGCGGCCAGTCCGATCTCTCTTAACGCCCGGGCGAACCTCGTGACCGAATCCATCATGAGGATGACCGATTTCCCCTGATCGCGGAAATATTCAGCAATCGCCGTACCTATATATGCGGCATTGATGCGCATCTGCGCCGCCTGGTCCGAAGTCGATACGATAATGACGGAGCGTTTCATCCCTTCGGGACCAAGATCGTTCTGCAAAAATTCGCGTACTTCGCGTCCCCTTTCCCCGATGAGGGAAATGACGTTGACGTCGGCCTGCGCATTGCGGGCGATCATTCCGAGAAGGGTCGATTTCCCGACGCCGGCTGCAGAAAAAATGCCCACCCGCTGGCCTTTGCCGCAAGTGAGTACGCTGTCGATGCAGCGGATCCCGACCGGGATCGGCTTCGTAATCAGGGCCCGTTTCAACGGATCGGGAGGAGGATTGATGACAGGATAGGAGTCTGTAAGTTGCAGCGGGCCTTTGATCTCTTCGTCGAGCGGCCGGCCCAATCCGTTCAAGACACGGCCCAATAGCTGAGGGCCCGCTTTGATATGCATGGGCATCCGCATCGGAACTACTTCGGAAGAAGGGCCGATTCCCGACATATCCCCAAGCGGGGAGAGGAGGACTTCGTCTTTCGTGAAGCCGACTACTTCAGCGACCAGGGGTTCGCCTACTCTCTTGATCAGGCAGACTTCGCCCATTTTGACTTGAGGGATGATCGCCCGGATCAACATGCCGACCACCTCGGTGATCCGCCCATGGATGGTTGTCAGTTCGACCTCTTCCAGGTGGCTGATCAACTTGTCGAAAGAAGGAGGTAAATTCATCAATTCCTTATTGGGCTGGTGCCTGGAGACATCCGCAAGTAACAAGCTTGCAATTCATCAGAGCAGTCCCTTACAACTGGATGCCCATGATCGTCGTGATGGAAGAGATCACTTTGCTCAAAAGCGTAGAAGAGAATTCGATCTCTTGCTGGGCAATGTTCATCTTGGCCTGGATCAGCATCATATCGGCGGCGCTTAGCTGCTGGTTCGACGACGCCATCTCCTGCAATTTGCTTTGCACCGCCTCCATTTGGTTTTGGCCATCGCCCACATATCCGAGAAACCGCTCGAGAATGCCTCCTGTGGAAGGATTGGCGGCAGCGGTCTCGACTCCGAGTTTCGCTGCCACAGCCCGGCTGTACGTTTGGGCGTCGGTTAATTTATTCTTCAGCAAATGAGCCTGGGAGCGTTTTAATTTCAGGTTGGGCGTTTTCAGTTGCTGCCGGACGATTCCCAGGGAATCCTGGGCGGTGTTCGCCTGGGCAAGCAACGTATTTACCGTCGGACTCGCCGCCTGCATAGCGGAAGGGCGGGCGGCCTCCATGGGGGTAGGGGCGCCTGCCTCTGTCGCCGGCTTGGCCCCTCTTTGCATATGCGATTCAAAACCCACGCCTCCGGGAGGTTGCCTGATGGTCTGATCCGCTTCGGTTGATTTCGCCGGAGTAATCCTGTCTGGGCTTCTATCTGGCGATGGACTTTCTGGCGGCGTTGTCATCTTCCTGCCGGACCTGGCGTTTTTTTGATGAATTTATCGACGAAGTTAATCGCAGTCCCTGCGAGCTGTTTGATCATTGGGTCGTGTGATTTCAACGTTTGTTCGAGAATTTTTTCCCCTTTTTCGATCATGTTCGGCATCAATCCCATGCAAAGGCCGAGAAATGCTTTGGCCATATCATTGCCAGGGTCTTTTTCAAGGACAGCTTCAAAAATCTTCACGGCTTGCTTCAGCTCGAGCTTATGCAAGTGGAGATATCCGAACCCTACGCGAGGCAAGGTATTTTCCGGATTGAGCATCTCTGCGGCTTTAAAGAGTTTGAGCGCGGCATCTTCGTCTGCCTGGTTGACAGCGATGAAGCCCGACTCCGTAAAGAGCAGCCAATCCTCTTTGTAGTGTTTCCATGGTGTTGTCATGCGTTTTAGCCTCTTGGATTATTGCTTACCTTGGTTTGCGACGGCGTGATTGATCACCGAGTTGACCTGGGCGATCAGGTTCGAAATCGATTCGCCGATTTGCGTGATCTGGCTCATTGAGAATTGGAGGAGGATGAAGGAGCCCGGGGTCGCGCTGCTGATCTTACTGGCCAGCGCACGCACCTGGCTCATGAGGGTAGATTGCAGTTTCCTGTAAGCGGAGACGAGCGTGTGGAAACTGATGCTTAACTGCGGCATTTTCATGGTTCGATGCTCCTATTTCGCGACTTTTCTTAATACTTTTTGCAAGGATGCATACCCATGCAGAAGGACTCCCAGGCGGTCGAAATCTTTCTCATTCGCCCCTTCCCGCAAAAGCTTTTTGATTTCCAGGATCCGCTTTTCAGCCTTTTCCAGGAGTTCTTTGCCATGCGCCGGTTCTTGCTTGATCCTCTTTTCGAGATCGAAGGCGAACCGCCCCTTTTCTTCCTTTTCTTTCATTCCGAACATATTTGCTCCTTTCACCGCGTGTAGTTGATTTTATATTTTATTCCATCTTTTTCAAGTAGAATCGTACTTGGGTCGATTTCTGTGATGGCCATTCCGCCGACCGCATCGCCCACTGTATAGATCTTTCCATTGAGAACTACGCTAAAACCATGCCCGTCATGTTGGGACGTTCCCGACACTTGAAATTGTTGCGACACGTCGATTGCAGCCTGATTGGGGGTCGTTGCGATCGCGTAATTTTTAATCCCGCTCACTCCCTGGATCGCATCGAGCTGTTTCATCAGATCCTTGAATTCATTGCCCATTTTCTCGCTGTAATTGCCCGAAAGGACCAATTCTCCGTTCACATATTGGAAAGACAGGGCGCCGAATCCTTTCATTTGAAACAGGCTTTGGATTTGGGCATTGAGGTTTTCTCCGATGACGAGCTGGTTTTCCAGGCGGTCGAGATAGGGAAAATTGACCGATAGATACTCGGTCAGCTGCATTGAGAGGTCGTTGGTTTCCAAATATCCAGACAGGACGAATCTCCCAGGTTTTAACGCCTGGATCGTCACTCCGCGGAAGTTCGAGTTTCCGCTCAATACGTCATTCATCATCTTGTCGACCATCTCGTCGACGATTACATGATCTTCCGTGCTTGCGACGAAATCGAATTCGCCGATCCGGTAGCGCATTTCCTCCGCTTCGACGCCGGTCAATACGTGTCCGGCCAGGAAGAGTTTTCCGCTGGCGGGGTTGAACGAAAATTGAACTCCGTCGAATTTGGCGAGCGCTGTCTTGATCTGGCTGCTTGGATTTTTATGAGCCACTTCTAGCTGTTTCGATTTAAAAAGGGAAAAAAAGCTTAAGAAAATGATCAGAAACATCGCGGCAAACGAAGCGGCAGCGATCAGGATTTTCGGTGGAATCGGCTCCTTTTTCCACTCCCTTTTCTTCTCTTCTATCACAAGAGGCTCGGCTTCCTGAGCCTTGTACAGCTCCGGCGCTTTGATTTGCTCATAAGAGGGAACCATGGGGGAATAGATCGTTTCCTGCGCAGCTTCCCTATCGACGATCAGGAAGACGGTCGTACCCAGCGAGATCAGATCCTGGGTCGAAATGATCTTTTTTTCCAGAATGGGGGTGCCGTTGATGACCGTCCCGTTTTTGGAACCGAGATCCTCGATTTCGACCGTTCCATCAGTAGAGATGTGCAAACGGGCATGGTTGCGCGAGACGCTCAGGTCCTGGAAGACGATATCGGACGAGGCCGAATCTTTGCCGATCGTGTAGGTCCTCCCTTTTTCGAGTCCGATTTCGGCGCCCGCGTTCGGCCCCGAAATGACTTTCAGCAAAAGGGGAGTGTCGGATAGGAGATTGAAGGGAAGTTCGGCCTCAACGCCTGCATCTTCGAAAATCGTGTCATACGCGTTTGATTTGGAAGGAGCGGAAGCATCTTCTTCGCTTTTGAAAGCAGATAGGTCTTCAGACGGCTCTTCCAGAGAGCCGAAGATATCGTCATATCCCCCCCCTTTTTTTTCTTTTTTGGGAGGAGCTGGCGTCTCTGCGATCTCTTCTTCCGAAAAGAGGAAAACCGTCTGTCCAATTTGGACGCGGTCTCCCCCTTTCAGCAAGATTTGTCCATCGGGCGGCTCATCGTTGATAAGCGTCGGGGTGGCGCGGCTCAGGTTCTTTAAATAGATCCCCTCCGGGGAGCGCGTCAATCGGACATGCCGTTTGGAAACCGTATTGTCTTCGATGACGAATGTGCAGCTTTCAGGATCGCGGCCGATGACCCACTCATCTCCTGTCTCTAAATTCAAGACGAGCCCGCGGCCAGGCCCTTCTTCTGCGATCAGATACATGGATTAAACCATCGTTTTTCCGTTGTCGAATTTCGCCACGGCATCACGCCAATAAATCAGATGGTTGACGAATTCTTCCAATGCTTCTTTGAAAGCATGATAGTTCATTTCATACGGCAAGCCGAGCGAGAGTGTCAAGTTCTTCTCGTCTCTATCCAGGCCGATACGGGCGCCCCCCGTTCCCTGTCCCAACAGATTTGCGCGCATCAAATAAATGAATAGGTCTTCTTGCCTTAAAGTTGGGCAGGCCAGAATCGCCGCCTGCATTGCTACTCCGGGGTGGAGATCGGAAAGGGAGATTTCGACCCCTGGAGCGAAAAGAAGGAGAAAAAGTTTCTTTTCATTTAATTTGGGGACAGGAGCAATCGACAATTCGGCGCAGAGTTTTTCTAGAAATCCCCGAATCATAGCCCAAGACCTCAGGTATATTATTCCGCTTGCAGAAAAAAAAGAGAAGATAAAAAAAAGAGAAGATAAAAAAACGGGAAGATAAAAAAGGGAGGCGATTCCTTGTGCCTGGCTTATCCTATTGAGCCAGCTCTCAACACTCCATTTCGGCCCAAATCCGCATTTTTGCCGCAAGGACTTGGTCCCGCCGCAAATTGCCTATGACCAAAAGGATATATCAATTTTCGCCGAGCGCAAGCCTGCGCCAAAATCATCGAATTTTTGCAAGAAAGAAAGTTTCGCGAGTTAGATCACTGCTTTGGATTCAATCAAATGTTTCGCTGCGGGCATGCGGTTGCGGCGCGGCGGCAACTTGATTTCGGCGCCGATCGCCGTCATACTTCGATAAGCATTCAGCAACTCAGTCAGGAATCCGCTTTTTTCCCAGATCATAAACCAGCGGTGCGCAGCTGATTTTGTGGCGAAAGCGGGATGTTTGGGAAGCGATCCCCATTTCTCTGCAGTACAAAGAACCCATAGGATCGAATTGACGACGATGCGCCAGGCTGTATGAGGCTTGCCTCTCGAACGCTTCGCTGGATGAGGGAATAGGGGCTCGAGGATTTGCCATTGTAAATCTGTTAGTGGCTCGTAATTTGACATAACGAATTATCCTGTTTTTTTAATTAATCATCTGTGTTTTTAAATAATGTTTTTTCGTAGCCTTTTTTTCGCCCTGTTGCAGTTGTTCAAACTTGGCCTGGACCTCGTCGACCGCATCGCGCTCTTCGGGCGAAAGGTTATTCGGATCTTGGACAAAAGCCGAAAGCTGAGCGGGATCGAGGCCGCTCTTTTCGCTCAATATCCGTATTTTCGATTCGAGGACCCGTTTCATTTCCAGGGTTTCTTGCAATGCGGCTTCCCTTTCTTCCGGGTTTTTCGACTCCAGCTTTGCCTTGATCCCTTGAAAAAAGGCCATCGTCTCGTCCATGAGGCTCAGGAGCTTCTCTTTGGATGGAGGGGCAGATTCGTCGAACGCTTGATTCAGCGACTCCAAATAATTGTTATCCATATTAAATGTTCTCCTTTTAATAACAATTATACTAAAAATCATACTAATTGTAAAGAATTTATTTACTATAATTAAACGATTGATTACGAACTGGTTATGTAACTCGTAAATAGCTGGTTGTTAGCCTGTTAGGCTGGCTAGAAAAAAGGTCGGTTGTTGTTATAGATTAACGCTCAGCGAGTTACGGAATAAAGAAGTTGAGGTACGGTGGCGAGGTTTTAAGCTCCGCTTGCCAGCGCTCTGCTCGAAGCATCCATGTACTGGAAGAGCTCGGATGAAATGGCTGCCGTGCTCGACGATAGCTCCGCTTGCTCTTTGGAGTCG
>CAZVXG010000054.1:0-6621 GCA_964631635.1 uncultured bacterium
GATGAATTTTGGTTCCCAGTCTTTAGGCCAGCAATAATTGAAATGGGTCGAATCCCAAAAGACGATGATGCACTGGCCTTCTTGCAACTTGGGGTTTTCAGCGAGATCCTGCTGCAGTTTTTCGAGCGCCTTGGCATCGCTGTCAGCGGCCGAAAGGGGAGGGGCATGATGAAACGCTTGAAAAGAGTCGACCAGCTTGCGCCCTTTTCCGAACAGCAATTCTTCCATGCCATAATAATTGAGCTGCGCCGATGAATAGAGGCGCACCTGATAGCCCCACTTTTTTAGAAGTTGCAGAGGAGGGCTTCCCATTTTCCACCCCTTCGCCTGCAGGTAGTTCCAGCAATAGGGGAATTGCGAATGGAAAATAGAAAACCAGGAGAGATGGGATCCATTGCCATTGGAAAGAGCCAAATCGAAATGGCTCGCTTCTTTTTTGAACCGGTGGAAGTTGGGAGCTGTTTCAAGAGAGATGAAGTCCTCGCGAAAGCTTTCAATAATAAAAAGATAGATATTGGGCCGCCGCTGCAAGATCGTCTCATCCCGGTCGATTGCAGACTGGATTTTGTCTTCTTCTGGCGGAAGAGCTGGCATTGCGGGCAAGGGGAAGTGAACTGTTTGTGGCTGGAGGAACGTCCATTTCCAAGGCAGCGATTTGATGAAAGAAGTATAAGAATCGGGATGGATGACCTTGGAGGCGCTAAATTCCCAGAATAGAAGAGCCGCTGGGATACAGATCAGAGATTGGAATAGCCATTCGCGCCGCAAAAAGAGCGGGCGGTTTCGAGAAAGTCTTTGGGTCCATTCGTACAATCCGATCCCAATGAATGGAATGGCGACAAAGAGCGAGAACCCCAGGATCCAAATCCACAAAGCAATTCCAGAGGCATCCAGGAGATAGAGAAAATTGGCAAGGGTTTCATCGAAGATGAAATCGATCGTTTCCCAAATCGACAGATCGAGAATTCGATCCATCAGGAAATCAAAAAGATGGAGGGTCAAGAAAAGGAATGTGATCCCGATGAAGGAAAGGGATGCAATGCGGCCCAGGTAGCTGGGGATGAGCCAGCATAAGCAGACGAAAAGGAGGGTTTCCAGGGCAGCCTGTCCTGCCGCGTAGAGGAAGAAGAAGGCGCGCGAGCCGCTGAGGTTTTCTTTGATGAAAATGCCGCTTCCCGAAGCGAGCACCAGGACTGCAAAAAACAGCCCGAAATAGAGATAGTTGATCTCTACAGGACTAAATCGCAAAGCCTGCTGTCCCTGCTTTTTTGCCATGATCTCACTATAGGCAATGGTGAATAAAATGCTAGGATGACCTGCTCGTTACCCACAAGCTCCCTACTGGGAGGCTAGAGAGACATCTACAAATAACCTGAAAATAACCTGAAAAAATGGTAGTACCATCAGACGAACTTTTTTTGCAATGTCACGAGATACAACGTTCGATATAGGGACTTTTCTCAAAAAGCTTCAGCTCTTATAGTATTTGATTGATGCAATGGATCCATGATTTTCAGCTCTTTCTCTTCGATTTCGATGGCCTCTTGGTCGATACGGAGGGTATTCATTATCAAGCTTACGTGAACATGATGAGCCGGCGTGGATATGCGCTCGATTGGGATTTTGGACACTATTGCGGCTTGGCTCACCTCAATGCGACGGCGATTAGGGAGGCGCTCTATGCCCAGTTTCCCGATCTCGAACCCAATTGGAATCTGCTCTACGAAGAGAAAAAGAAGATCTATTTGGAGCTGCTGACATCGGGAAACGTGAAGGCGATGCCCGGAGTCGAGTCGTTGCTCAAGGCATTGCATAAGGCGAAGATCCGCCGGTGCGCCGTCACCCACTCCCTGCTTGCGCAGACGCTCCTGATCCGTTCGCGGCTCCCGATCCTCGATCTGATCCCGAAATGGATCACGCGGGAAGATTACGACAAACCAAAGCCCGATCCAGAGTGCTATCTCAAAGCTATTTCGCTGTATGGGCAGAAGGGGGATCGGATCATTGGGTTCGAAGACAGCATTCGCGGGCTTCAAGCCCTCAAGGCGACCCCTGCCTTGCCCATCCTGGTCTGCCCTTCCCACCATCCCTTGCTCGAAATCGCTACCGAGGGAGGTATCATCCACTTCGAATCATTCGAGCAGATACCGAAAAACAAACTGCTTTATCCATTAGGTTAATTTTGATCAATGGTATTAATAACGCACTTCCATAAGAAATAGCCCCTGGGGAGGCGCCGTAGAGCAGGCAGAGCGCCTATCTTTCGCCTTGAAGACCGAAGGGATATCGCAAGGCTCCAATTTCCCCGACGCGACGTCGAGCAGCATTCCAGTGATGTTGCGGACCATTTTATAGAGAAATCCATCTGCCTCGAATTCGAGCCGTACGCCCCCTTTTTGTTCGATGGGATCCAGACGCATAAGGGTTCTGACCGAACCGCGCGCAGCGCTTCCCCGGACTCCCTCATTGGCGAACGATAGAAAATCGCGCGTCCCGAGGAAATGAGGGATCGCGTCGCGCATCCGGTTCAGATCACAGGATCCGTAGACTTGGTGCCTATAGAGACGCACGAAAGGATCGATGACCGGGTCGAGATGGAGGTGGTAATGATAAATTTTCGATCGAGCGCTATAGCGCGCATGGAAATCGGAGGCTACCGGCTCGATCTGGAGAATCCGAATGTCGGAAGGAAGGAGCGCATTGAGCGATGCGCGTAGACGCGTTGGGTCAACGGAAGAAGGGGCATCGAAATGGGCCATTTGTCCGCGGGCATGGACGCCTGCATCCGTGCGCCCCGAACCGGTGCAATCGATTGGGCAGCGGATCGCAGTTTGGAGCGCCTGCTGAATCAGGGACTGGATCGAAATTCCATTGGGCTGCACTTGCCATCCGCAGTAGGCAGTGCCGTCATATGCGATCGTTAATTTATAGCGTTGCATGTAATACTATTGCGCATTTCTAAACTTTATTTTTGATCAATGATATAAGGTGTTGGCGACGGCGAGGTCGAATGGGGTCGTGATCTTAAAATTGCGATGCGGGGAGGGGACCAGAGCGACGGGAGCCTGGAGCAATTCGGCAAGCGATACGTCGTCAGTGACATCGATCTTGTTTTCATTTGCGTATTCAAATCCGCGCAGGAAGAGGTCTTTCCTCAATGCTTGAGGCGTTTGGATCTCCCAAAGCGAGGAGCGATCCAGTGTCTTTTCAACGATGTGGTTTGCATCGGATTGTTTGATTGTGCAGATGACGGGAGCCGCCAGCGTTGCAGCGCCGACAAAGAGCCCTTTTTCCAAAAGCGCTAAAAAGACCTCTTTTTCGATGAAAGGACGAGCCGCATCATGCGTACAAATGAGGTCGGCGCGCTTCGAGGAGCGGCTTAAGCCGTTGAAAATGGAGTCTTGCCGCTTTTTGCCCGGATCGGCAAAGAATAGGGGTTTCCTGGAGGAGAAAAAAAGTTTTCGGTAAGGTTCTTGGCAGACGACGATGATCTCATCGACTTCTTCCATGCTGCAGAAAAGGTCGAAACTGTGGAGAGCGATCGGCTTGCCAGCTAACGGGAGGTATTGCTTCGGGACGGCGAGGCCCATCCGCGAGCCGATGCCTCCGGCAGCAAGGATCATCGTAATAAATTTTTCATTCAACAAAAAAACAACCCCGGGTTTTTCATGCCCGGAGTTTATCAAAAAAAAGCAATCTTAGGAAAGGTGCTTGTTGACCAGTTTTGTCATTTCGAACATATTCACCGATTTTTTGCCTCCAAAGAGTTTTTGAAGTTTTTCATCGGGGTTGATATTCCTTCTGTTCTTCGCATCCTGCAGGTTGTATTTCTTGATATAAGCCCAGAGTTTTTTCGTCACTTCGGTACGGGGCATTGGGCCTTCGCCGACGACTGCTGCCAATTCTTTGCTGGGTTTCATTGGTTGCATGAATTTTGAACTTTTTTGCTTTGTTGCCATGATTCTTTCTCCTTGAAAAGGGTCAAAATTTACAGATAGTTCTCGGGCGCATGCGCCCATTTCATTGTTTCCTCAAAGAAATCTTTTATCTGTCGAACGGGTTAATAGTCAAAAAAAAACGCTTCAGACCCGTGCGGACGCGACGCGGATACGGTTTCGCCACGCAAGATCGAGGTTCATCTAAAACTCTAAGATTCTAACGCATGTCCCTATTTTTATCACGAGAAAATAGGCGCTTGTAATTTTTTCGCATTTCTTGGCAAATTTCTTTTGAGATGGATCATTTAACGGAAAACTTACGCAAAGCTGCCACGGTGCAAGAGAAAATCGAACTCCTGGACGCTTATCCGCCAGTGCGCGCATTTCTGAAGAAAGCGCCCAATCTTCTCAAAGGACTTTCTCCCGCATGCGAAGTAACTGGGAAGCAGCTCGTTGCGATCGGCCAATGGGAAAGATTGATAGGAAGAAGAGCCTTGGGGAAAAAACGGTTGCGCGAGTTATTGCAGAAAATGTCCGCGGTCGATGCTTTCTATCGGGAATTAGGCGGAATCGTCGGATATCAGGAAAAGGTCTTAGATTTCCTGCGCGACTCCCAAGATGCGAAAGCGTCAGAGATCGCCGCCTTCCATGCCCCTTCTTTCATCGATATCGCGCAAGAGACGGATGCGGTGCGGGAGGCGATTGCCTGGGGGATTCAAGCAATGCCTGAGATGGCCGAGATGTACCCGCTTGGAGGCGCCGCCGATAGGCTTCATCTCGTCGATGAGCGGACGGGATCCGAGCTGCCTGCCGCAAAACTGGCCTACGCGGGAAGGACGTTGTTCGAAGCGCTGATCCGCGATTTAGCTGCGCGGGAATACCTTTATTTCAAGCTTTACAACCAGCAGTTGGAAACGCCGGTCGCGATCATGACCTCGGCAGAGAAAAATAATCATGGTCATGTCCTTGGCATCTGCGAAGAGTTGCATTGGTTTGGCCGGCGCAAAGAACGATTCCGCATCTTCATGCAGCCTCTTGTGCCCTCTGTCGACGCTCAAGGAAACTGGTGCCTTTTAGGCCCATTCTCACCCCTGTTGAAGCCAGGCGGGCATGGCGCTCTTTGGAAACTCGCCTTGGACACAGGGGTTTTCGAATGGCTCGATGGCCTGGGAAGGAAAAAGGCTCTGATCCGCCAGCTCAATAATCCCATTGCAGCTCTTGATTATGGCCTCTTGGCTTTTTTCGGATTAGGAGTCAAGCATGCCATGATCTTTGGGTTCGCATCTTGTCCCCGGCTCCTCCAGTCGGCGGAAGGGGTCAATGTAGTCATTGAGAAAAAAAATGGGGAAATCGCCCTGACGAATATCGAGTATTGCGATTTTGCAAAATACGGAATCGAGGACCGGCCCTTGAAAAAAGGGGGACTCTATTCCCGTTTTTCGTCCAATACGAATATCTTATTTGCCGACCTGAAGGCAATCGCCGGGGCGGTAAAGATTTGTCCTTTTCCCGGACTCCTGGTCAACCTCAAGAACGCCTCCTATACGACCCTTTCTGGGGAAAAACGGATCGAGATGATCGCTCGCCTCGAATCGACGATGCAGAATATCGCCGATGTGTTCGTAGAAACAGCTGCAGACAAAGCGACGAAGCGGACCTTTATCACGTATAATCATAGGCATAAGACGATTGCGACGGCCAAGAAGGCGTTCCTTCCAGGACGGCCCATCCAGGAGACCCCGGAAGAATGTTTTTTTGTGCAGCTCCAATCTGCCAGAGATCTTTTAGAATCCTACTGTCAATTCAAGGTTCCGGACAAACGTTCCCTGGCCGAATATCTGCAGCGAGGTCCCGATTGTATGTTCCTCTATCATCCAGCTTTGGGACCGCTCTATTCCATTATCGCCCAAAAGATCGCAGGCGGCCGGCTTGCGCTTGGCTCCGAATTGCAGCTCGAGATTGCCGATCTTCAGATTGAGAACCTCGATCTGGAAGGAAGCCTCCTCGTTCAAGCTAGCCAGCCTCTTGGCCATTTCGATGAAAACGGGATTCTTCGCTATTCGAACCGGACCGGTCGCTGCATATTGCGGAACCTCTCGGTGCGCAATGCGGGAGTGGATTGGGAATCGAGCGGGCCCTATTGGAAAAACCGCTGCCAGCGAAAAGAATCTCTCCAAATCCGCTTGAATGGATTCGCCGAGTTCATCGCGGAAAACATCTCTTTTTCAGGAACCCATTATTTTGAAGTCCCGGAAGGAATTCGCATGAGGGTGCGAGAAAGCAATGGAAAATTGCTGACCGAAGAAGAGAGGCTTGAAGACAAGCCATTTTGGATCTACAAATTAGACGAGCGGCGAGGTGTGCTCGCCGCTCGCAACCACTAAACGGCAACGCGTTGATGGGATCGTTCATAGGCAATGGCCAGAACCGCAGACAGCATCACAGCTGCCAATACGAGACCGGCGCCTTGCGGATGACTCTTTACGAAGTTGACGACGGGTTGCGCGACATTTCTCACATAGCGATATCCAGCTACAGCTGCATTTTTTGCGAAGATAGAGCCGCTGGAGACTAAATCGGCGATCTGTTGGAACGCTGTAGATGCGAACTGAGCGACTTTCGAAGCCATGCAGATAATGCCTTTTTCTACTAGGTGCGCTCCGTTGACAGCGCCGTTTTTAAT
>CAZVXG010000055.1:0-6616 GCA_964631635.1 uncultured bacterium
GACACAAGGATTTTCAGTCCTCTGCTCTACCAACTGAGCTATCTGGCCAAAGGCTTACAGGATAGCGGGTCGAGGACATTTTTGGCAATGAAACAATACCGAGCCAATTGCACAACTCTTCGCCATGCAAAATCGCCCTTTTGACGCTCCTCGTCGCAGCGGCGACTCGCCTACTTTCTCAAGTATGGTCTCGTCGCCGCTGCCCGAACCGGCATGCCGGTTCGGGCGAGAGACCCCACCCCAAAAACGATGCGTTTTCGGGGACCCCGGGTGCGTCAAAATCATCGATTTTTCAAAGACGTGGAGTTTTGCAACTGGCTCGACCATTTATCAAAATTAAACTTCAGAACTGCGGACGGCTTTTACTTGCGACTCGGCAAAATCCGTTGCGCATTTCTAACCCTTATTTTTGATAAATGAGCCAGTTGCAAAACTCGCTTCCTTGTACAAGACGGACACTTGAAAAAGGTCCGGGGGACCTTTTTCCAAGGGAAGCCTCGATGATTTTGGCATCGGTTCGCGCTCGACGCAAATTGACATATCCGATTGCCCATAGGCAATTTGCGGCGAGACCGAATCCGAAGGCAAAAGCGCGGATTTGGGCCGGAATTGGAGTTTTGCAACTGGCTCAAATTCAATCGGAACCTGTCGGAAGAGAGGCCGCCGCTTCCGCAGCGAAAAACTCGGCCCCGAGATGAATCATATCCTTAAGGATATGCACTGCTTCCCTCATCTGCAGATCGTCCATTCGCGTGTCGATCGGTTCATCGACTGCATTCACCATGGTTCCCGTTTGGCGAGATCGGACTGTCTCCAGCTTCTCTAAGAACATCTGGAACTCAGAATCCGCCGCGATCCGATCCGCACTGTTTTGTCTTAGGACAGGCAAGGCCTTTTTCCAGAATGGAACCACTCTCTGCAAGCTCGGCAGATAGCGCTGCTGGAAAAGCAGTCGCGTCTTATCGTCGAGATCGGTCAACGGGTCGAGATAGGCGGAATCGACCTGATCGGGAGGGAGCGGATATTCCAGATACCGTTCTCCGATCTTATAGGGAGAATAAGCGGTGGGAACTACGATATCGGCCAGGACCCCATCGATTTGCGTACTGCGCCCGGAGACGGTGTAATAGCGTCCGACAGTGACCTTGAAAAACAGGTCGGCATTTGCATCGGTAATCGTCTGGTACTGGATCGATCCCTTTCCAAAAGTCCGCTCATCGCCGACTACGAGCGCAACGCCATAATCCTGCAGCGCCTGGGCGACGATCTCGGACGCCGAAGCCGACATTTTTGAGGTGAGGACGATGAGCGGCCCGCTAAAATAATTCTTGCCTACGATATTGCGTAGATAATGGACCTCTCCCTTCCCATATTTCGAAATCACGATCACGCCATTGGAGACAAAGAGACCGGCTACCCGGACAGCCTGCCCCAGGAATCCTCCCGAATTCTCCCTTAAATCCAGGATGAGGCCTTTCAAATCTCCTTCCTGGCGAAAAAAGCGGATTGCTTCCTTCATATCTTTTTCGCTGCTTATCCCATCGCTGCTTTCATAAAAGGAATGAAGGGCGATTTTTCCGATGATCCCATCCTCTACCCGCTCATAACTCGTCTGGATCCGGGTCTCTTTCATCGCAATCGGCTGCTTCGTCAAAGAAACTCTGAAAAATGTCTCTTTCTTAAAGGCTGGATCGAGCCTCTTGAAGCCCAGAATGATCTCGGAGTGGTCTTTCTTTTTCAAGAGATCGAGTATTTCTTCGAAAGGAGTCTGAGCAATCATTTTCCCATCGATTTCCACCAGCTGGTCGTTAATCTGGATCTTGCCTGACAGCTCCGCTGGCCCTCCTTCGATGAGGTTGACGATCATCACGCCGTCGATCCCTTCGGAAAGAACTACTCCCACGCCTTCGAACTGTTTTTCTAAGCTGAGGCGCATCTCATAAGCTTCCTCAGGACTGAAAAAAGCGGTATGCGTATCGAGGCTTTTGGCAAAGGATTTCAAGATCCGCAAAGAGAACAAATGCTCGATCTGCTCTTGCGACAATCTATTCCCTTCTCCGTCCAAAAAGAGATAGCCGTTCTCAGTACGGTTTATTTTTTTCTCGAATAAAGTATAGACCTTTTTTTTGCGGGCCGCTGAATCGATCTGGGTGCGAGTCTGGTGAAAGAGATAGAATCGGATCATCCGGTTCATTTGCCGCTGTGCGATTTCATCTTCAGTTTTCGGATATTTAGAAAAAAGCGCGCTAGAAGAAGCTGCAGGCTCCCGAAGAGCTGCCACCAATTGCTCTGCAATGGAGCGACGGAGACCTCTCGCTCTTAAGATCGCTTTTTGCAAAATAGCGTTCAACTCGATGAAATCGGAATAATTTTTCCTTTGAACTCTGGAGCAGATCTCTTCTGCCCGCTGTGCGCTGATGGCGAGATACGGTTCGATCTCGCTTTCGAGGAGGTAGGACTTATCGGCATCGAACTGTTCGATATAGAGCTTTAAAGATCTTCGAATGAGGGTCGGAGTCAACTCTTTATTCTCAATATGAAAGTGGAACAATCGCTCCATGACCTGGGGAATATCCCCGGTATTTAGGACCTCTTGAAACGCCAGGACAGGATCCATCCAAGCCGCAAAAAAGAAAATGATAAGCCAAGTTGCACGCTTCATGAGTTCCTGTAAGTCGGAAAAAAATGGGAGATAGGGAATTTAAGGACCGAATACAATTACAAACTTAGCGTCGTAAGCTTCGCCTTTTTCCCCTGGTCTCCCAAATCAGATATTAATACAAATTAGTTGACTCTGTCAACAAAATAAATAAAACAAAACATAAAGTTTTTATTTATTAATGTTGAATATTAATAACATGAGGAAACAGGCCAGGCGAGAAATTTTGGCCTTCGGCTCTTCTCTAGTTTACTTAAAATCCATCTTCAAGATATATTCCTACACTATCGATTCAATTTTAGGAGATTGGCTCTCATGCCGACATTCAACCAGCTCGTCAAGTTTGGCCGCGCACCAAAAGTCCGCCGCCGTAAATCGCCAGCCCTACAGCAATGCCCGCAACGGCGCGGCGTATGCCTTCAGGTCAAAACCAAAACGCCAAAGAAGCCAAATTCAGCTCTCCGAAAAGTGGCTTGGGTCCGCATGTCGAATGGCCAGGAAGTGATCGCCTATATCCCAGGCGAGGGGCATAACCTGCAGGAACACAGCATCGTACTAGTGCGCGGCGGAAGGGTAAAAGACCTCCCCGGCGTCCGCTACCACATCGTCCGCGGGTCTCTCGACTGCGGAGCAGTGAAAGACCGGAAAAAATCGCGCTCCAAATATGGGGCGAAGAAACCTAAGTAACTCTAAAGGAACACAGTATGTCCAGAAGACGCCGCTCATTCAAGCGCCGCAGCGAATCAGATCCAATCTATCAGAACCGCACCCTGGCCAAGTTCATCAATAAACTGATGATCGGGGGCAAAAAAGCGGTCGCCCGCCGGATTGTCTATCAAGCCCTCGAGGATTTTGCAGGACGTATAAAAACCGACAGTCCGATCGAAGCTTTCGAGCAAGCCCTCGAAAATGCAAAGCCCTCGCTCGAAGTGAAAACCCGCAGGATCGGAGGAGCCAACTACCAGGTTCCCGTCGAAATCCCGAACGAGCGCAGAGCCGCTATGGCGATGCAATGGATCATTTCCTTTTCCCGCGCCAAGCCTGGCCGGGCTATGACGGATGGCCTCGCAAGCGAATTGGCCGATTGCTTCAATAACCAGGGCGCGACGATCAAGAAAAAAGACGACACCCACCGCATGGCCGAGGCGAACAAAGCCTTTGCCCACTACAAATGGTAGGGTAGAAAAATGGGCAAACGACCAGAAACCGACAGCTTAGAAAACGTCCGCAACATTGGGATCATGGCCCACATCGATGCCGGCAAGACGACCACTACGGAACGAATCCTCTTCTATTCAGGCCGCGTCCACCGGATCGGAGAAGTCCACGAAGGGGCCGCGACCATGGACTTCATGGAGCAGGAACGGGAAAGAGGGATCACGATCACCTCGGCCGCCACGACCGTTTACTGGAAAAACTGCAAAATCAACATCATCGATACCCCAGGCCACGTCGACTTCACGATCGAAGTTGAGCGCTCGCTTCGAGTTCTCGACGGCGCTGTTGCCGTTTTCGATGCAGTGGCTGGCGTACAGCCTCAGTCTGAAACCGTATGGAGACAGGCCGATCGGTACGGCGTCCCCCGGATCGCATTCGTCAACAAAATGGACCGTGTAGGAGCCGACTTCCTAAATGCCGTCCGTTCGATGAAGGAAAAACTCCATGCGAACGTCATTCCCGTCCACTGTCCCATCGGCGCTGAATCTGAATTCAAAGGGATGGTCGACCTTATCGCCATGAAGGCCTACCTCTTTCACGATGAAACGATGGGAGCGAAATACGACGTAGAACCCATTCCTGCCGATCTTCTTGAACAGTGCAAAAAAATGAGGATGGAGCTGCTCGAGGAGCTTGCTACAATCGACGATGGCAACGATGCATTCATGGTGAAAGTCCTCGAAACTCCCGATACAATTCCCGAAGATGAGATCCATGCCGTTCTTCGAAAAGGCGTCATCGGCAACAAGATCAATCCGGTCCTTTGCGGTACCGCCTTTAAAAATAAGGGAGTCCAGCAAATCCTCGATGCAGTGGTTCGTTGGATGCCCTCCCCGCTTGACCGCGGCATGATCAAAGGCCACAAGGTCGATTCCGATGAATTGCTCGAACTCACCCCATCCGATACTAGCCCCCTCTCCGCGCTGGCATTTAAGATCATGACCGACCCCTATGTAGGCAAACTGACCTTCATTCGCATCTACAGCGGTACGCTTGCGAAAGGCTCCAGTCTGATCAATACGACTAAGGATAAGGACGAACGGGTTTCCCGCCTGCTCGAAATGCACGCCAACCAGCGGAAGGATCGCGACGAGTTTTTTACTGGCGATATCGCCGCCTGCATTGGCCTGAAATATACGAGTACGGGCGACACCCTTTGCTCTGAAAACCATCCCCTTCTCCTGGAGAAAATGAACTTCCCCGATCCGGTGATTTCGATGGCGATCGAACCGAAATCGAAAGCCGATCGGGAAAAACTTGCGAAAGCGCTCTCTGCTCTTTCTGAAGAGGATCCCACATTCCGCGTATCGACTAATGAAGAGACGGGGCAGACCATCATCAAGGGGATGGGCGAACTTCATCTGGAAATCATCCGAGACCGGATGTTCCGTGAATTCGCCGTCGAAGCGAATGTCGGGGCGCCTGAAGTATCCTACAAAGAGACGATTACGATACCAGCTAAAACGGAAACCAAGTACGTTAAGCAAACGGGCGGACGGGGCCAATACGCGCACGTCTGTCTCGAGATCGAACCGAATGAGCCGGGCAAAGGCAATGAGATCGTCAGCAAGATCGTAGGAGGAGTCATTCCAAAGGAGTACATCACTCCTTGTATCAAAGGGATCGAGGAGGGACTCCAAACAGGAGTTTTAGCCGGTTATCCGCTGATCGATATGAAGGTCGCGATTACCTACGGATCTTACCATGAAGTCGATTCGAACGAGATGGCGTTCAAGATCTGCGCCTCGATGGCAGTCAAAGAAGCTGCCCGTAAGGGGAAGCCCGTTCTGCTAGAACCGATCATGAAAGTCGTAGCGACGACTCCAGAAGCAAGCGTCGGCGATGTCATTGGAGATCTAAATCGGCGCCGCGGCAAAATCATGGGCCAAGAATCGATTAAAGGAATTATCGATGTGACAGCCGAGGTTCCTCTCAGCGAGATGTTCGGCTATTCGACCGTTCTCCGTTCGATGACCTCGGGCCGAGCTACTTATACGATGGAGCCGAGCCATTTCGAGCGCGTGCCCACAAAAATCCAAGAAGAAATCTGTAAAAAGTAAACGAACTATGTCAAAAGCACCAAGAAAAAAGATACGCATCCGCCTCAAGGCATTTGACCAGCGGATGCTCGACCGGTCTGTACAAGACATTGTCGAAACCGCTAAGCGCACGGGAGCCCGCGTCATCGGACCGATCCCGCTGCCCACGAAGAAGGAGATCTACACCGTTCTCCGTTCGCCGCACGTCGACCGGAAATCGCGGGAGCAGTTCGAAATGCGCACGCATATCCGCGTACTCGATCTTCTCGACCCCACTCTCGATACAATCGACAAACTCAAAGTCCTCCCTGTCGCAGCCGGCGTTGATATCAAGATTAAAGCGTAATACCATTTTTTCAAGTTGTTTGTGTATAACGGCTAATCTTCAGACCCTGAGAGAGTAGAAGTCGTTTGCATGTCGTAGCTATCGAAGATATAGGGCGGGGGAGAAGATTCCTCGACCCTTTTCGAAACGACCTTTCCATCTTTGATCAGAAGAAAATAGTGCCTCTCTTCGAGGTTCCGCCCGCCGGCTTTCATCCGCTCGATATATTCATATTCGACCGATCCATCCTCTTTCCTGTGGATGGCGTAGGGCTCTCCAGCAATGTCAACCACCTCGGTCGGCGTAGAACCGATAGGGATTTCATAGAATGCACCCCTCGTCATCATCGAATTCCCCGAGGCGCAGGCGGCTAAA
>CAZVXG010000056.1:0-6607 GCA_964631635.1 uncultured bacterium
ACCGCTATTTTAATTGTTCGACGAAAGACCGAAATTCGGGATCGTCCTTTATAGCGGTAAATTCCTCTTCGCGCAAGAGCGTTTCTAAATCTAAACCCCCATGCTGCCATGCGGTCTGCAGCCAACCGCCAGCGCTCCTCGGCTGTTTCAGGTATGCGAATGCCCGCGCGTTGCGAAGCGCGACTTCCTGATTGGGCGCCGCTTGATAGCAATCGCCAGACAATTCGGCGATGAGGAGATAATCCTTTTGCCCTGCGGCGAGTTTGTGCAAAAGACACAGGGCGTCTTCCGGCAGGTGCTGTTTGATGGGCCGTAAAAAGTCGTAGGCTTCTTTATGTTTCCCTTCTTGTTCGTCGAGAAATGCGAGGTATTGGCAAGCGGCGGCAGACAACAATCCCCCCGCTCCCTTCGCAACAATCTCCTCGAAGATCTTCCTCGCCTCTTCCTTTTTTCCTTCCTTTAAGGCGCCCTCTCCGCGAAGCATGAGGAGCTTATTCTCTTCGTCGCGGTCGCTCGTATTGGCAAAACGGCTTTTGCGCCACGAATCGAAGCTTTGGAACGCGAAGAGAAAAAAAATCGCTCCGATGAGGTATGCCTGGACGATGAAAAAATAAAAGGAAAAGAGGACCGCAATGATGCTTCCGACTAAAAGAGCCGCTTTGAATCCCTTGAGTCCAAAACTCGCTTCGAGAACGATCCTGAGGAGCTGTCCTCCGTCGAGCGGCAGGACGGGAAGGAGATTGACGATCGTCCAAAAAAGGTTCGCCACCTGCGTCGCTTTCAAGATTCCAAATAACGTAGGGGATTTTGAGAAATCCAATTGCAGAATAAGCGTCGTGGCTGCGAAGAGAAAAAACCCGAAAAGAGGTCCATTGAAAGTGATCAGGAATTGCTGCCAAAAACGGAGTTTCGGCCCCTCATAGGAAGTGAGTCCGCCTAAAGCGACGAGTTGAATTTGGGCTTTCTGCTTGAACGCTACCGCCGTCAATGCATGTCCGAATTCATGGATCAGGACAGAAAAAAAAATGATCCCCACCCAGATGAACATTCCAATGAGGCTTTGAGTATAAACCCAACCGATGATCCCTGCGAAAATCCAAAAAAACGGGTGGATGGCGATCGGGATGCGCCCGGGGATCACAATCATTTTCTTAGAGCCTCCAGGACTGCGTGTCCCATTTCAGCTGGGCTTCGGGTAATCACCGCTTTTGCTTTTCGGAACGCCTCGTATTTCTGCTCGGCCGTTCCCTGCCCGCCCGAAATGATCGCCCCTGCGTGCCCCATCCTTTTGCCTGGAGGGGCCGTCGCTCCCGCGATAAAGACAGCGAGGGGCTTTTTGCCGTGTGCAATCATCCATGCGGCAGCCTGTTCTTCGGCATCTCCGCCGATCTCGCCGATGAGCAGGACGACTTCGGTTGCCGCATCCTTTTGAAACGCTTCGAGGACGTCGATGAAATTCGTCCCATTGAGCGGATCGCCCCCGATGCCGACGCAAGTCGACTGGCCGAGGTTGAGTTGGCTCGTCTGCCAAACGGCTTCATAAGTGAGCGTCCCCGATCTCGAGACGATTCCGACTGGCCCTTTCTTGTGAATATAGCCAGGCATGATCCCGATCTTGCATTCGCCCGGCGTAATGATCCCCGGACAATTCGGTCCGATGAGGCGGGAAGTAATCGATGCATTCATCACCCTCTTTACTTCGAGCATATCCCGGATCGGGATCCCTTCGGTGATGCAAATGATCAGCGGGATGCCGGCGTTCTCGGCTTCGAGGATCGCATCGGCGCAATAGGGAGCTGGGACGAAAATCAGCGTCGCATCGGGGCGCACTGTCTGCTTTGCTTCCCAGACCGTATCGAAAACAGGAAGGCCCAGAATCTCCTGGCCCCCTTTGCCTGGAGTGACTCCCCCTGCCACTTGAGTGCCGTACTCCTTGCATTGTTCGGCATGGAAACGTCCGGCCTGGCCTGTAATGCCCTGTACGATCACCCGCGTCTTCTTACTTACCCAAATCGCCATGAAAAACCTTTATTTCCTCGCCGCCTGGACCGCTAATTCGGCGCCCTTTTGCAGATTTTCAGCAGTTGCGACCTTGATATGGCTTTCTTGGAACAGCCGCCTTCCCTCTTCGACATTCGTCCCTTCCAGCCGCACCACGATCGGAATCTTGATGTGCTGCTCTTTCACCGCGTGGATCACCCCTTCCGCGATCGTCGCGCAGTTCATAATGCCGCCGAAAATATTGACCAAGATCGCCCTGACGTTCGGATCGGAGACGATGATCCGGAACCCTTCTGCCACTTTTTCTTTGGTAGCTCCGCCCCCGACGTCGAGGAAGTTGGCAGGCGCCCCCCCGTAAAGTTGGATGATGTCCATCGTCGCCATGGCGAGTCCCGCGCCGTTGACCATGCACCCGATATTGCCCTGCATAGCGATGTAGGCAAGATCGAACTCTTTCGCTCCAGCTTCCTGGGGAGACACCTGCGTCGGATCGTAGAAAGAGGCGATCTCGGACTGCCGAAATAATGCGTTATCGTCGATCGCGAGCTTGGCGTCGATTGCCGTGATTTCTCCTTGCTTTGTCTTAACAAGAGGGTTGATCTCCAAAAGCGAAGCGTCCGTTTCGATAAAGCATTTGGCCAGCCCCAACGCGATCTTGGCCCCTTTTTTCGCATCTTCCCCGCTCCATCCCATGAATTTGCAGATCCTGAGGAGCTGATAGGGGCGAAGCTTTCCGTCAAAACCGAACGGCATCTGCAGGATCTTCTCTTTAGCTTTGCGCGCGATCTCTTCGATCTCCACCCCCCCTTCGGGCGAGACGATGAGAAGAGGGGCCGCCCGGTTGCGGTCTATCAGCGCCCCCATGTAATATTCTTTTGCGATGTCCACTGGTTTGGCGATCAGCACTCGATGGGCGACCACTCCGCCTTGCCCCGTCTGCTCGTTCACCATCTTCATGCCGATCAGCGCTTTTGCGATCTCTCCGATTTCAGCACGCGATTTTGCGAATTTGACTCCTCCTGCCTTCCCTCTCCCCCCTGCATGGACCTGGATCTTCAGGACCGCTTGATCCAGATTGAGTTCCTCGGCGATCCGTTTCGCCTCTTCCACGCTGGAGGCCACCCCGAAGTCGGGGATAGGGATCCCATATCGCTTTAAAATTTTTTTTGCCTGATACTCGTGCAGGTTCATCTGAATGCCTCTTCGAAAATTAGTATATGTGTTAGAATGGGATTTCGAGCAACCCTTATGCTAAGTTTTTTAAAAAAACTCGTTGCCCCCTTCTCGAGGATGAAATCGGCTCTCGGACAAAAGCTCCGGGACCTCTTCTCCCGGGCCCCTGACGCATCGGCGTTCGAACAGCTCGAGCAAATCTTTTACGAGGCCGACCTGGGAAGCGCTATGGCTTTGGAACTGGTGGAAAAACTCCGCTCGCACGCCCGAAAGAATCCCGACCCGGAATCGTTCCTGACTCTCGTAAAGGACGAACTATTGAAAGTCTTCGACTCTTCTCCTCAAGAGATCCCGCAAAGCGCTCCCCACGTGATCCTGGTAGTGGGCGTCAATGGATCGGGGAAAACGACTACGCTGGCCAAACTCGCATATCATTACCGATCTCTTGGGAAAAGCGTCCTAATCGCAGCGGGAGACACCTTTCGCGCCGCCGCCATCGAGCAGCTCGAAACCTGGGCGAACCGGGTCGGAGTCTCCCTGATCAAATCGCAGCCGAATAGCGACCCTTCCGCCGTCGCCTTCGACGCTTGCGCTGCGGGGCTGGCCCGCTCCATCGACATCGTCCTGATCGACACGGCGGGGCGCCTCCAAACGAAGACCGACCTGATGCAGGAACTTTCCAAAGTGCGGCGCATCTGCCAGAAACAGATCCCAAAAGCCCCTCATGAAACGCTCCTCGTCCTCGACGCTACGGTGGGGCAAAACGCCCTCGATCAAGCTCGCGTCTTCCACCAGTTTACGCCAATCACCGGCATCGTCCTTGCCAAGCTCGACGGTTCGGCAAAAGGGGGCATCGCCGTGGCCATATGCAAAGAGCTGCAGCTCCCCATTCTCTGGGTCGGCCTCGGGGAACGGGAAACCGATCTCGCTCCTTTCGACGCCGAAAGTTACATCGACGCCCTCCTCGGTAAAGAAATCAGATGAAATGGGCTGATTAACAAGCCCTCTTTTCATGATTAGCAAAGTTATGTTAGCCTGCTCGTCTGTCTATTTGGTCTTTTTCATGAGAAGCTTCCATCCTTGGCACATCTTTCCCCACGATCTGGAATCTCCCGCGGCAAAATCCCTCGCCCTGCTCTTCATCCTTCAGGAATTCCTCGCGTCGCTGCAACTCCTGGAGCGCTCCAAGAACAACATTCCGGCAGAACTTCCCGATATTTCTCTCGAATTGGAGCAGTTCCTTGTGTTCTCGCTGGATAATCTTCTGACCAAAAATGGAGGCGCCCTCGACAAACTTTGCTTTTATTGCGAAAGTCTGCTACAAGCCTCGAAAATTAGCGATGATACCATACTCTTGGTGCTCGAAGAGATGCGCAATTCGATCCTGAACGTCAAATCGAGGCTCGTAGCCTGGAAAAAAAAGCTCCTTTCAAAAGAGGAAGCTCAACTTAACCTCGCGGCGCTCTATGGCGAATTGGATAAAAAATTCCGCGCGTTTTTTTCCGCCCTGTCCGTTTTCCTCAAAGAATCGCGTACGAATGAAAACGTCCTCATCTACATTCTCGAACACCGGGACCAGTTCAACCGCTCTCTCGGTCCCAGGACCATCGAAAACCTCCTTTGTCGACTCTTCCCATCGGGGCCGTGCGAGCTCAGGGCGGCGATCTGCGAAGGATATACCCGACGAGGCTTTGCCGACTTCTACGCCCTGCAAGAACCGCTCCTCGATGCGGTCGAATGGGAGACGTGTTCATGTCCTCCATCCGTGAATTGATCGACAGCCTGCGCCTCCTGCTCAAAGAGGCGCCCGCCATCCTCGCCTCTCCGGAAGACGCCGCTTATTTCCGCTCCTCTATACTTAAGAAGAAAATAGAGGCCCAACCGGTTCCTGCGGCGCAGCTTCCTGTAAAGCAGCCAGATCCGCCGCCGCAGATCGAGGCGGCGGTAGACCACGATCGGTCAAATGCTTTGAATTTGGACGGCAAGATTTTGCGTTCCAGTAGCGCTGTGGAGATCGAATCCAACTTGCATAATGTTAATGAGATCGAACAGCGCGCTGGAGCGCAAAAGATCCGCAAGCAAATTTCAAATGACTTGGCCGATCGTGGTATAACACCCAGACTGGAACCGGAGCCGGAAAAGCCGCGCCCTGCGGCGGTTCTCTCTTCGATCCGCACTCTGCTCGCTAAAATCGCTCCGGAACTGGCCATCCTGGATGAAATCCCAAACGATTCCATAGCGCGAAAAATCGCCAACCGATGGAAAACAAAGAATCAATCGGCGCCCATATCGATCCTGTCCGGAGGCGAATTGCCGCAGCATAAAGTCTTTCTCGAGGAAATTGCAGCAGCTCTCGACGTCTATTTTGGATCCGCAAAGATCGTGCAGGCAGAGCCGATCGAAAAGGAAAACCAATGGGAATCGTTCCTTGGCGTAGAAGGACTGAAGCTCATCCTCATCTGTGACTCAACTCTTTGGCAACTCTATCAATTGAGGCGGTTCTATAAGGAAACGCCAGCGCTTGGCTCCAGGATGCTGGGCAAAACGCCCCTATTCCTCCTCCCCGATCCCTCGTTGTACTTCAAAGATCCGCAGCTCAAGCGATCGCTTTGGAAAGCGCTATGCCAAACATGTTCGTAGAGGTGCTGTTAGACCAGAACTTGTCGAAACGGCTCGACTATTCCGTCCCAACCGAATGGCATTCCCGCGTCCAACCTGGCATGCGAGTGGAAGTCCCGCTGAGAAAAAGCTTGGCAAAAGGGACGATTGCCTCTGTCAAGACTGCATCCGATACGCCGAACGTCCGCCCGCTTGCGCGCCTCCTTTCCGACGAGGCGGAATTGACCGATTTGCAATGGAAGCTCGCCCATTGGATTTCCCGCTACTATGCGGCTCCTTTGCAGCGGGTGCTGAAATGCTTCATCCCTCCTCATGTCCGCAAAGAAGTTAACGCTAAAGAACAACTCTTCGTATCGCTGCGGGCCACCCATGCAGAAGCGTTGAAAGCATGCGAAGCGCTCCGCCTGGAAAATCCGGAGGAAGCGATTGCATTGGAGGCGATCCTCAATCGGAAAAAGGGGTGCTTCGCCGCAGCCCTTTCCAAAGAACTGAAGATCCCGCGAAACGCGATTGAGCGACTCATCAAAAAAAAGATCCTATCGGTTCGGAAAGTCCCCGTAGAAGAAGAGGACCTGCTGCTCGAGGCTGATTTTTTTCGTTCGAAGCCCAGAGTCTTGAATGAGGATCAAAGCAATTGTCTCGATGCGATCTGCAGTTCTTTGTCAAAAGGCCATTTCGCAGCGCACCTCATCCATGGCGTGACGGGCAGCGGAAAAACCGAAATCTATCTTCAAGCCATCGACGCCGCGCTCAGATTGGATAAAGGAGCCATCCTCCTGGTTCCTGAAATTTCGCTCACCTCGCAGACGATCGA
>CAZVXG010000057.1:0-6569 GCA_964631635.1 uncultured bacterium
ATGCGGAAAAGCGTCCCTAAGAAATTAGAAGCCATTGGGCGGATCCTCCAAGATCAGGATAGAGCGAAGCGCGGCTAAAACGCCAGCTTCATCGAGGGCATCGACGTCGACTCTCGCAGCGGGAATCGATTCGTAGATGGGTTTTCGTTCCTGGAACACCTCCAGAAAGGAGACTCCATTGAAAATTGCAGGAGGTTTTTCTTTTGGGATCCGCTGTTTCAAGGTTTGCGGGCTTGCGCACAGATAGACGAGGCATCCGATTTTTTGGAGCAGCTCGACGTTCTCGGGGTCGAGGACAGCTCCACCGCCGAGCGCGATGATCGCTTCTTTGACCTCTCTTATGGAACGGATCGCCTCTTTTTCCAGAGCGCGAAAGGCCGCCGCGCCGATCTGAATGTAGATTTCCCGAGGTTCTGTCCGCTGTCCCGTTTTCAATGCGTAGAGTTCGGCAAGTAGATCGTCCGTATCGATGAACTTCCGGTGCATCTTAAGCGCCAGGAGTTTCCCAAAATGCGTTTTGCCGCACCCTTTGAAACCGAACAGGATTAAGTTCATCGAATTTCAGCTCATCAAGGCAAAGTGCAAGTCCCTATCGTTCCAGTAGTTTGGAAAGTACCTGTATTTGTAGTGTTGTCCGAACCGACAGTCGTATTGAAAGTGCCGCCAGTCTGACTGAACACGTATGCATTGTAACCGGAAGAAGGCGTTGCCTGGTTGCCGGTAAAATCTAAGCATAAACTCCCTCCATTGACCGTGATACTAACTCCAAAACCATTGGTTGGGGGGATGTCGCTTGCACTAAAAGTGTTGCCAGTTATATTCGCTGAAACGGTACCGCTACCTGTCGAATAGGAAATGCCCCTGCTATTATTAACACGAAGATCAGTGAAGGTATCGTTTGAGCAGATGAAATTTGTTATGTTTGATAAGCCAATGCAGTCGCAATTAGTAATCGTGCTGAAATTATCACCAGAAGATCTAAAATTGTCTATAGTTCCGAAATTGCCAATAACACTGCTTGAAACTAAATTCATAATATTTGTAAAGGTATTGTCAGAAGAGATAAAACTATCGATCATGCCGCCGTTGGTAATAGCACTGTAGGCATTATTAAGATTACTGAAGATATTATTCGAAGCGCTGAAGCTGGTGATCGTGCCGAGGTTGTAAATGCCTGAGCTGCTGTCAATCAAATTAGTGAAGATATTGTTCGAGGCGCTAAAAGCGGCGAGCGTGCCGCTGCCTTTGATAAAAATACCCTCCCCTCCATCACCAAAACCTGGGTTGAGGATATTATTGAAAGAGCTCCCCGTCACACTCAGACTGCCCAGTGTGTTGCCAACATCGAGATTGACGTAAATACCATTGCCATTCTCGCCACCGTTAATATTAGCAAATCCGCTAAAAGTGCTATTGTCGACAAAAATTAAGCCAGAGGGGTTGTTCAAAAAGATTCCGTTCGTCGTCATGCCGGACGTGGCAAAGGTGTTGCTAATGGCAGAGAAATTAGAAATTCCATCCCCAAAAATGCCGCTTGAATCGTCAATCAGTGCCGTCGTGATGGTGAACCCTGAGACCACGTTATTGTTGGCCAACATGACTACATTTCCTCCCGTATTAGTGATGCTCGGGGAAGTAGATGTCATGGCTGGGATGGTGATTTGGCCAGCCGTCGTTGAGAGGAGATGCGATACGCCAGAGCCAAAAAAGAGCTGGCCGTCTTTTAGAGTAATGCCGGCGTTCATTCCCGTCGTCGTCCCGTCGCCCGGGAACACGTAGATGCCCTGATTGGGCGATGAGGCGTTCTGCGCGGCTAAAAGAGTAGGGAAGGGGCTTTCATAAGTACCCGCCGAGTGGCTTGTGTTATTCACAAACCAGAACGTCCAAGGCTGGCCGGTTGCTGGATCGATGGCGGGTGTGATGATCCGCCGTCTACCCACTGGGATGATCTCATTGCGCTCGACCCGTTGCATGGCGCGCGTACTCAAAGTCATAGCGTCCGCGCAACACTGGTCATCCCTGGCTGTTACTTTACAACTTTTGCCAAAGGGGATGTTGACGCTGACTTGCGCCTGGCCGATCCACTTGAAGAAATGGTCGTATGAGGTATTGCCCTCGATCCGGAGGTAACGGTCGAAGAATTCGGCGCTCGCGCGCAGCTCTCCTCCCCAAGCTGTCTTGCCCTTCCCGGTCAGATAATAGGATCCTGCGGCAAAATAGAGAGGCGCTTTTTTGAAATGATCCAAATGAAAACCCACCTCGGCGTTGGCTCCCTTCATGGCAAATTCTTTCTTGTATTTGATCAGTACGGAATGCCCTGAGAAACGATAGAACCTGGTGTCAAAAAGAGGGCTTTGCTTCCATCCTACAGGAAGGTAGCCATTGATCCGGAAATCCCAGGTGCTCCCCAAGCTTTCAAATCCTGCGGATAGTTGGTTATAGTGCTGGTGCTTGTTGTTGCGATAGTCGTAGTAGGCGTTCCCTCCCCACAGGCGCGAGCGGCTTAAATACCTAACTCCAAGGCCTGTATTAGCAGCGAATTTGCCAGTATCAAACACATGTCCCCGCACGTCCAAAAAGGGAATCCAGGAATTTTGAAAGCATGGCGTCAGCACAAAAAATCCCTCCAGCGTGGTATAGCCATTCGTATAGCCAACTCCTCTTGGGGTCGTGTAGCGCACAGAGGCCCGCATCTGCTGCTCTCCGTTGCCGCAATTCTTGGCGTTCTGAGGAGGCGCCGTGTCCTGAACGGTTTCCACAGCCTGAGGAGGCGCCGTGTCCTGAACGGTTTCCACAGCCTGAGGAGGCGTCGTGTCCTGAACGGTTTCCACAGCGGCCTGAGGAGGCGCCGTATCTTGAACAGTCTCCGCGTTGCAGAGAGTCAAGACATACAAACTAACGCACCAGAAAGAAAAAACCGACTTCATTCGTCGCTCCCCTATGAGGGTTTTTTTGAAATTATTACATTGAGAAATAAGATACAAACTTAAATTTACCGGATTCCTTCGATTTCTGCGCCGATGGATTGAAAATCTTCGAGGAATGTGGGATAGGTTTTCGCTGCAGCCTCCACTCCTTCGATGCTGCTTTCGAGGTGCGCGCCCAGGCTGGCGACGGCTAAAGAGAGGACGATGCGGTGATCGGAGTGGCCTTGCAGCAGCTGGCCGCGAAGCTTTGAGCGGCGGATGAGGAGGCCGTCTTGACGCTCTTCGATATCGGCCCCCATTTTTTTCAACTCTACCGCCATGCAATGGATCCGGTCCGATTCTTTGTTCCTGGCGTTCGAAGCATTGACGATTTCGGTTTCCCCTTCGGCAAAGCAGCCGATGACGGCGAGAATGGGGAGGGCGTCGATGAACGCGTTGCAATCGATCCTCATTCCCTTGAGATGGGAGCCTTTTTTCACTTGCACCGTTTTCCGGTCAGGGTCGATCTGAAAACGGGCTCCCATCTGCTGCAGGATGGGGATGATCGCTTTGTCTCCCTGGATATCGTCCATATCGAGCGAATGGAGGGTAATTTCCGAATCGGTCACCAGCGCTGCGGCGATGGGAAAGGCCGCCGAGCTGAAATCTCCAGGAACCGTATAGTCGAACCGTTCGAGTTTTGCGTTGCCTTGCATGGCGTAACGTTCGAAGCGTTCATTTGCATAGGGAATCTTAAGGCGCTCGAACCAACTGAGGGTAAGGGCGACCCAGGGCTTTTCTCCTGGGTTTTCGACCTGTAGTTCGATCGGGTGGGGAGCAAAGGCGCCGGCGATGAGGAGGCCGGAGACAGGCTGCGAATCGACCCCTGAAATCACCGCTTTGTCTTTTTTCAGCGGACCTCGGACGATGATCGGAGCGAATCCATCTCCGCGGCTAGACACGGCCAAAGCTCCGAGCTGGGTCAAGCCGTCCAGGAGTGGAAGGATGGGACGGTTATGGCGGATCGAAGCGTCGCCGGTCAGGACTGTGTAGCTGGGAAGCAAGGCGGAGAGGGCTCCCAGGAAGCGAAAGACTTGTCCCGCATTGCCGCAATCGATCACGTCTTCCGCAGGCTGCATCTTTCCTCCTGTGCCATCGACCAAGATCAGATCCTTCGAGACGTCGACGACTGAGCCGAGGAGGCGGATGGCTTTGACCATGGCCGTTATATCGGGAGAATGGAGATATCGATGGATTTTGCTCACTCCGCGCGCCAGGGATGCGAACGTGAGGGCGCGCAACGTATGCGATTTCGAAGCGGGGATGGAGATCTCTCCCGATAACCTACTTGGGCGGACGATGAATTTAGCCATATTTTTGTTTCAACCATTCGATGAGTTCTTCAAGAGCGGCTTTCTCCACAGGACGGCAATAGGCTCCCTTAAAGGCGATGGGTTGTCCGATCTGGCTGATCAGGACGAACCGCGCCTGATTGTCTTTGGATTTTTTATCCATCTGGATTGCTTCGAGGAAGGAGTCTTTCTGGAATCGTTTCGGCAATTTAAATGCGAATGGGAACTTGTGGAAGAGCTGATCGATCCGGTCGAATTCCTGAGCGGGCAGGTAGCCGAGCCGATGGCTGAGCCAGCTCTCGGCAAGGAGGCCGATCGCTACAGCTTCTCCGTGGGGAAGTTCATATTGGGAGAGATATTCCAATGCATGGGCAACTGTATGGCCGAAATTGACCTTGCGCCGCAGCCCTTTTTCTTCGAGAGGATCCTCTTCGACGATTCTTTTCTTGACGCGGATCGAGGCGAGGACGAGGGAATGGAGGCGGCTTTTCCAATCGGAAGGATGATCTTCCAATTGCCGCCAGATCGCAAGGTTTCCGATCAGCCCGTATTTGAGGATTTCCGATAGTCCGCAAGTCCATTCCTGTTCGGGGAGCGAAGAGAGAAGGGAAAGATCGGCGAAGATCGCCTTCGGGTGGTAGAATGATCCGATTAAATTTTTCCCGAAGGCGGTTTCGACCCCTGTTTTCCCCCCGATCGCCGCGTCGACCATGGCGAGCAAAGTCGTGGGGATGAGGATGAGCGGCACACCGCGCATATAGGTCGAAGCGAGGAAGGCGGTAAAGTCGGTAGTCACGCCGCCGCCGAGCGCGATGAGGAGTGTATCGCGCCCGAATTTTCGCGTGAGGAGTTCATCTTCGAATTTTTGTTTGTTTTCGCGTGTTTTACTTTTCTCTCCTCCAGCGAAAAGAAGCAATTCTGCATGTAAGACATCCCGAAGCGTTTGGCCGTAAGTCGCGCCAATCGCAGTGTCGGCGATGATGGCGATGCGGCCCGGGAAGGAGAAGCAAGCCTTCAGCAGCATCTTTCCCTTCAAGAGATCTTCTCCGATCGCAATTTTAACGCAAGGCTGCGGCAGCGGCAGCGTCAAAGTCAGCACTTCAGCTTTTGACATAGGCCTGTCCTATTTGGTAGATCAGCCAATTCAGAGCCTGGAACCAACTGATCGCCTCTTTGCTCATCACTTGCAGCATCAACCCCCATGCCGCAGTCATTAGGGCGAGACCGACCCACGATTTTAGGGCGATCCCGAGGAAGACGATCTGCACTTGGGGAGCCAGCCGATTGGCGATGCCGAGGAAAAGGTCGGTGAAGAGGATCCCGATGAGCGCCGGCGCCGCAAGCTGGGTAGCGATGCGCATCATCATGGAAGTCATCCCGAAGATGGTCGTCCAAAAAGGCGTCTGGAGATTGAATAAGGCGGTATTGAGAATGGCGCCGACGGGAATCATCCGATAGGAATCGGCGACGCCGTTCAAGTAAAGGAAAGGGCCGTCCAAGGAGTAGAAGAGGGCGATCAGGACCCAATTACAGAGGAATCCGAGCGGTCCCGTTTGCGTTTGGGTCGTGGGATCGGTGACTTGGAGCGAGGAAGCTCCTCGCTGGAAATCGATGAGGCTGCCCGCCATTTGAGCGATCAGGAAGGGGACGGAAGCGAAAAAGCCGAGGATGAATCCGATGAATACTTCTTTGAGGAAATATCCGATGTAGGCGGTGTTGAACAAGATTTCCTTTTGAGCGACGAGGAGATTCTGGGGAAGAAAAATAGCCACGAGGGCGATGCTAAACATGATCCGGAGTGTGGCGGGGATATTTTTGGAGCCGAGGAATGGGGCGAGGGTGACGATCGGCACGATTCTTCCAAGCGTCAGAAAAAAAATGGATAATACAGTGATCGGTTGTAGTTGGGGAAGGGAGAGAAGCATGGAGAGGTAGCTCTCGGTAGCCGAAAAAGTATCCATAATGGTGCGATCATAGGCCAATTTCCAAATTCTTGGTAGTCATCCCTGAGCGCTGCCAATCGGTGACTAAAAATTTTGACGTTTCATACATGGAACAACCCATTTTAAGGCGTTCGACCCCCGGCCTTAAGGCCGGGGAATGGGTTAAGAAGAGTGGGAAATGAATTCGCAGACGAGGGGGATATTGATCGGCAGGGGAAGGGGAACCTGGTCGAGCTGCGGAGAGGAGACGACTTTCCCTGAGAATTTATCTTCTTCGATCGACAGGTATTCAGGAAGATCGCGGCTCATCTGTTCTTGCGCATGCAAGACCAGCTTCATCTGACGGGAAGCGGGCTTGATCGATACGA
>CAZVXG010000058.1:0-6431 GCA_964631635.1 uncultured bacterium
CGGGTGGATGAACGGCATGCCGGGAGCTTCTTCCTTGAAAGAAAACAGATCCAGGTTATGGCCGATGAGTTTATGGTCCCGCTTTTTCGCTTCTTCCAGGAACTGCAAGTAGTCCTTGAGCCGTTTCTTGTCAGGGAAAGAGATCGCGTAGACGCGCGTGAGCATTTCCCGGTTCGAATCTCCTCGCCAATAGGCCCCTGAAGTCTTGAGAACTTTGAACGCCCTGATCTTGCCCAGATTCGCCATGTGGGGGCCGCGGCACAAATCGAAAAACTCTCCCTGCCGGTACGCGGAAATAGGCTCTTCCTCGAAACTGTCGATCAGTTCGCATTTGAAGGGGTTTTTCAAAAATGCTTCACGGGCTTCTTTCTTGCTTTTGAATTCCATCCGCTCCGTTTTAAAATTCTCAGAGAGAATGGAGGCCACTTCTTTCTCGATTTTTTCGAAATCCTGGTCGGAAATGGCGAGACTGCCAAAATCATAATAGAATCCATGCTCTATCGGCGGGCCGATCGTCGGCTGAGCCGTCGGCCAAAGGCGGAGGATCGCCTGGGCCAGGACATGGGCGGAGGTGTGCCAAAATACCTCTTTGCCTTTCGGGTCGTCGAAATTCCAAAAATTCAACTCGTCTCCTCCAGAAAGAGGAAAGTTGAAATCGCGCAATTTCCCATTTACGCTGACCGCGACGGCTTGCTCCGGCGCTGTGAGATGTACGGCCGCGGCCGCCTCTTTAGGTGTGCTCCCATCGGGAAGCTCGATCGTTTTGCCATTGACTTTGATGATCATACGGATTCCATGGGGTTGGAAGAGATCAGTTTACTGCATTGTCGAAATATGTAAAACCGCTTTACAGGATAGGCGGAGTTTTTGGATAAAGAGGGTCCAGGAGCCAGTGGAGTTTTGCAACTGCCTCCCAAGTAAATATTTTCCGGCCAGGATGGATTTACAAAAACACGAGGAACTTTTTCTCGCCTCTTTTCGCGGCTGCCGTCAGGGGTCATGGATCCAGCTGCTCGATTTGGAACGGGAAGCAGAGCTCTCTTTTTTCTTTGAACTATGTCCGATCCAAGACGCATTTCAGTTCCGCGCCCGTTATTTAGGTCTGCAAATGGCAAATCTGTTGATCGACGAGAAGGGAGAATTGCAGACCGATCTTTTGGCAACAGTTGCAAGTGGGATTGAGAAGGATTTCTTTCCACTGGGTCCGAATCGGGAAGGAGACTTCCTGATTCACGCCCATTTGCTCACCTGCCTGAAATCGCTGAAGGAGGTCTGGCCTTTGATCCGAAAATTCTCTCCCCCTCTTTGCCACAGGCAGGCGGAGGAGGCGGTCAGGGAAACCCTATGGCCAGAGCCGGTTCGCACGGTGCAGACCCATCATTTGCGTAAGGCTGCCCTCGCCGCCTGGCTCACCTTGCTTAGGCAAACCACAGGATCCTGTTTTGCTACGGCCCCGGCGATCCTGATTCAAAAAAAACCTGCTCAATTTTTCAAGGATCTCTATGAACTCCTCAGCATAGGCCAACTCAAGAGAGTCGTGGGCGGGAAAGAATATGCAGTTCCCATGTGTCCATCTATAGGGATCGGCGAGCTTGGACGGGATATTCATGCTGTCGACAACCTGTCCTATTCTCCAGGGCTGATCGCAGCTCTCACAGCTGCCCAACTGGCGCCCAATCAAGGCGGCATGCTCCAGAAGATTCGCTTTCTCCAATCGGCGCTTCAGGCATTGGGGGCGATCAAAACCCCTGGGCAAGTATTGCGCGACCTTACTTTAAAAGGGGCCGGATTGACTGAAGAGGAGGTGGCTGACGAAGAACATTTAGCGCAGATCCAAATGGGGCCGATGATTGCCAAAGCTGGCGCGGCGTTCTATCAGCGACCTAGCATCAGGGCGCAAAAAGTAGCCGATTGGAAAAAACGGTTGAAGCTGGCGAATCTCGCCTTCTTGTCCTTGACGCAATGTACGTTGCTCCGCGTTTGGGAGTATACGGTCGCCTCTTTTTGCGACGTCAAAACTGAATTTGCCAAGTGGAACCTCTATACTGGATTGGGCATGCAGACGGAGCAAAAAGGAGGAATCGCCGATTTCCTCTATCGGAGGATCGATCAAAAGCTCCAGGCGTGTAATCAGGAAATTCGCGATTTGGAAAGGCGGTATGAAGAAGCCGTCCATGCGCTCCGGTCCCTGCAAGCGCTTCTTCAGCGCTCAGCAGGCGCTCAGCAGCGCTTCGATCTGCATGGAGAATTGACGGTAGCCTCCCATGAAGCGCAAGCGATCTTAGACGAAAGAGACAAATGCGCAGCGCTTGCGGAAGCGATCGCGGGATTTTTCCCCGCTTTATTGCATCGTTACGATGCGAAATTCCAAGAGTATTTTCAGGAAATCTTCGATCCGCACGTAGCGGAAAACGAGGAGCATCTATTTGAGGATAGCCCAGCCGGGTTTCGATTGCTCTACAAGCACGGCAGATCGGATGCTTCGACCTGGACCCTGATTTGCGACGGGGATGCATACATCCAGGCGCTTCGCTCTTTTTTCTCCGCTGTCGAATGGGAAATCGATGCCCCCTCCGAGCTGGGAAGGGATTTCGTTTCCGAGATGACCACGGAACTGATCCAGTTCATCCAGGAGCCCGAATTTCTTTCAGGAGCAAAACTCCGGTCGCAATCGATCGGCAGGAAAACCCCCTGGGATTATGTCTCGGGAGGCACCATGCAAAACCTCGTCCAGAATTACAACAGCCGCAGCGCCGCCCTGACCGAGCTGGCTTTTCTGCCGCGCTCCGAGCTGGAGTTGCTTGAGATATTAGCTGGATTGAACAAAGAGCAAAACCTCCTCATGCACTCCCCCGCTCATGCATTCATCTTGCGGCTCGATCTGCTTCCGGAACAAGCGGTCAAATGGGCTGAAGAGAATCGGCTTGCAGAGAAAAAGTGGACGTTCGGGGAAGAGCGGCAAGAATCGATCGGACATTCCTTAAGCGAAAAGCTGCCGGCATCTGAAAGGGCCCTTTTTCTCCATCTATTCAGGCAAAAACCGCTCGCAGAAACTTCCATGGAGCTGCGCCAACACCTCCTCGACGCCCTACAAACGGTTCGCAATTCGATGCCGGTTTCAATTTTGATCGATTCCCACCTTTATGAGCAGACTTTTCTGCTTTCCACAGAGGAGGCGAGAGAGGCGCTCGGGTCGATCTTGAAACTCCTGCCCCAAAATAATAAAGCGGCCCAAGCGATTTCACGCCTGGATCGACCTTTCGTAGGAGCCGCCGATTTGCATAAAATAGCCAAAACTATCGTACTGGAAGAATTGGGAATCCCCTTCTCCTCTGTCGATTGGGACGAGAAAATCGAGATCGAAATCCGCCGTCTCGGATTGACCTATCCCCGCCTCATCTTGTTTGCCGATACGAATTGGTCGGGATGGTTTTTCGGATTTGTCGCCAATTTGTTTACAGGCCAGTTGGAATTGTGGCGATTGAACCGGATCGGCACCCGGGGATATCCGATGAGCGACTGGAAACAGTGGTTTTCTTTGCAGAATCAGACGCCTTGGATTCTCTTGTCGCGCGCTACAGAATACAACTAAATCTTTTTTCTAACCCTCGGATGTGCTATCTCTATACCTCTATGAAGAAATTGATCATCTCAATTCTATTGTTTTTCGCATCCGTCTCTTTGCAGGCTGCGCCGGTTGGGAATACAGCCGCTCCAGAATTGATCCAGGAAGGGTTTGTGATTCCCAGCGATTGCTGGATCGATTTTCGGATCGGATACGAAGGAGACTTTGTCGGCGATGGGCGGATGAAGCAGACCCAGGAGGGATCCGGACGCGTCGATACGTTTCAACAATATACCAACTCGGCCATTGGGACTCTGAATTTTCTGGATCGCCTCGATTTATTCGGCGCATTCGGTTCTTCGCGGGTTTGTACCGATTGGCGATTTAACAGCGATGCAACGATTACCCGGATCCAATTGGAGACTCTCTACCATTATTTGTGGGGCCTGGGCGGCCGGGGCATCCTCATCGAATGGGGAAAGGCAGCCTTCGGTTTGGGAGGCCGCTACTCCCGCTGCAATTACAAGCCATCCTGGCTGACGACCAATGGCGCCCCCGTAAGCGTCGCGGGTACGCATCTCTGTTGGAAGGAATGGCAAGCCGACCTCGACCTATCCTATCACATCGATTTGTTCACTCCTTATTTTGGCTTCAAATACTCCCAGAGCCAGGCAAAATTGGGAGTCATGCCGATCCCGATTGCGGGCAATGGATCGGGCAGCGATCATTTCGAAAACAGAACCTCTGTAGGCATCTTTATCGGTTGTTCCATATCGAACTGTAAGTATTTCATGCTCAACATTGAAGGGCGGCTGCTCGATGAGGACGCGGTCACGATTTCGGGCGATTTGAGATTTTGAGACAATTCATCCTCTGGCGAGTCTTTCAAATCCGAATGTTGGGCCGAGCGCGAAGAAAGGCTCAGCTTGCAATCGCAGGCCCTAAGGCCTGTGTGTTCATTCTTTTCTTGATGCTCTTTGTTCCTGCGTACTCTTCTCCGATCGGCAATCCGGCCATCTCCCTCCTGGAACAGGGGCTTTTCATTCCCGATACCAGTTGGTCGAATCTGCAATGCGGCTTTACAGGCGACGACCTTTTTCGAAAGCGATTTTGCGCCAGAACATCGAGTCAAAACTTAGGGTTGCACAAAGCGAACTTGCGCGGCGTTTCCCAAACCTGGAATCTCACGTGGAATATTAGGGAGCGATGCAATCTGCAGGGCGAGATTGGATCGGGGCGTTTCCGATGGATTTGGGAACAATCGCCCAATACCGCGATTGCAGGGCAAGTTTCGGAAGGGTTGATTTGGAGTGGGAACGCTCAGCTAGTCATCTTCGAGATTCAGGATACCATCCTCGCAGCCGACGTCCATGCAGGCGGGTGGGATTGGATGAAAGGGCATGCCAACGCCAATGGGGTCGCCCTTCCAGGCATTGTCCAATCCACAATGCGCTATTGGCAAGCGGGGGCAGCTCTTTCCCAGAAAATCGGCTCTCTTTTTGCCCCCTATTTTGGCATTGTAGTCAATAGGTCGCGACTGAAATTGAGAAAGTTAGAATCTGGGATCGGATGGCTTCGGTCGAGACACACCATCGGTCCTTTTTTAGGTTGCACTCTAACGCAGGGAACCATTATTTCTTTGAATATCGAGTGGAGAGGAGGGTTTGAGCAAGGAGTTGCCCTTTCTGGGCAGATCCGTTTTTGATTTTGCCTTTAAAATCAAATTCTGGTACTATTCTGACCTTTCTTTATTGTGAAAGGGTCTAAATGTCCAAATTGATGCGCACTCTCTCCGCCCTCCTGTGCATAGTCGCTCCGTTTTCAAGCCATCTGTTCGCTCAAAGCGCTGATGTTCAATTCGATGACAAAACCGATCCCGATAGCAAGGACATGGATGCCCTGCGAAGATGGCTGCGCGATAAACGCTTCATTACCATGAAGGAAATCGGAGGCGACCTATCGCTCAGCGGCGAAGTCCGGAGCGAATTCCAAGCTGTGAACGAGCGGACCAATGGGATTCAGCAACGGGATAATCCCGACCTGCCGAATCTCTCTGACAAGAAGGCCAAGCCTATGTATGCATGGGATGTCGAGGTGAACCTCATGCTCGATTACCGCACCGATCGCACCTGGGCAGCGGTTAAGATCGAATTCGACAACGATATGGGGATTCGGAGCGGCACCACGAGAAATATCAGGCTCGAAAAAGCCTATCTTGGAGGGAGAATTCTCCCTGGAGATACGATCATTATCGATGCCGAAATCGGCCGGCGCAACCTTTTTAACGTGTTCGACTCGAAAGTTGAATTTTCCTCTCTTTATGACGGAGCTCTGTTCCGGTTCAATAAAGCATTTGAAGCGGTTGGGGATTTTTATTTCAATGCAGGGCCCTTCCTTGTCGACGACATCACCAATCATTATGCCTGGGTCGCTGAAATGGGCGCTTTGGGGATTGGGAATACCGGCATGAATATGAAGTACTCCATCATCGATTGGTATCGGCCGGGCGGCGAGAATGAAGATGGCAATACCGCCTACCAAACGGCATTGACTAACCAAAGATACCGGTTTTTGGTTTCCCAAGCACTTGCCTACTATCAATTCTACCCGCAATGGAGTGGTAAGAAAATGATTAAGGTCTACGCTGCGGGCCTTATGAACCATTTTGCCCTCTCTTCGAAAATCGTCGGGATGCATCCAAAAGGAGAGCCGAGCGTTTCGATCCCGACGGAAATCATTCCGACTGGAGGCAGAAAGGCTCGGTTTGCGTGGTATGCCGGCGTATCGATCGGCATCGTGAAAAAGCAGGGCGATTGGGCAATCGACGCCAACTATCAGTGGGTGCAAGCGCAAGCTTATCCAGACT